>DATICK010000287.1:0-7886 GCA_035456865.1 Sulfuricaulis sp. | reverse complement strand
AGGCGATCCATTTCCTTGCCCTCGTAGCGCAAAAAGGCATTACCTTCGACAAACGCTCCCGAAATACCCTCACGCCGGAAAATGTCGTGGAAGGCATGCCGCACCGTAGTGGTCCCGGCGCCGGAGGAGCCGGTCACCGCGACAATGGGAAATTTACTGGACATGAAATGTGCCTGTGTAATCTGCGAATGCCCCTATCTTTTGGCATTTGGGCGCGGCGGTCAACGGTTGCGGCCAAATTCAGGTAACGGCCCCTCCCTTTTGCGATGCGGACGGCGAAAACCAGAGGATTTGGACCGGGAAATAGCGATGGATTGGCCAGACGCATGGTTGCAGGCGCCGTTGAAACGAATGGCAATCACCGGCATGGGTTTTTTACGAATTTTGCTTTTTGTTGAATGTAGGCACATGGTATTTACGGAATATAAAAAATTTTTAATTGAAATCCGTCTTGACCGGAGTAGGGTAATTTGTGCATGGACGTGCATGCCTGTAAGGAAGGAGGTTCATCATGTGTTATGAAAAATGGGATGAGAGCAAGCGAGTGACGGAGACGTTGGAGAAAGCAAAGAAGGAGGCGGACAAAGCGATTGAAAAAGCCAAATCGGCCGCCCAACCCGAGCGCCGGCCGGAAACGGAATCCCGGCCCACGGTGGATTCCGAAGTAACCGCCGCCTGAGCGCTCGTACCGGTATCCGGAAATTCAAAACCCCGCGCTTGCGGGGTTTTGTTTATCGGAAGAGATCAGAAGCCATCTTAAAAAAGACAGAAATGATCTTGAACCGCCACGACGCCAAGGCGCCAGGAAAGCAAAACGTTCCGATCTCAAAAACTTGGCGTTCTTGGCGTCTTGGCGGTTAATTTCATTTTTTGAAACAGGTTCTGACCGCTCAGATGTGACAGCTCGCGAGTCCGCGTTTCTCCAGGTAGCGCTGGTGATAATCCTCTGCCTTGTAAAACGGCGCGGCCGGGACGATCTGCGTGACGACAGGGTTGCGAAACTTGCCGGATTTATCGAGCCGTTCCTTGGCCGCGCGCGCCGCCGCTTCCTGCGCCGGCGAGTGAAAGAAAATCACCGAACGATATTGCGATCCGACGTCCGGTCCCTGACGGTTGGGCGTCGTGGGGTCGTGCAATTTCCAGAACGTCTCGAGCAATTGCTCATAGGGCAGCTGCGCGGGGTCGAACGTGATTTCCACCACTTCGGCGTGGCCGGTGGTGTCCGTGCAGACGTCCTGGTATGTCGGATTATCGGTTTTGCCGCCGCAGTAGCCGACCAGGGTGGAGATCACGCCGGGAATGCTCCGGAAAGTCGCTTCCACGCCCCAAAAACATCCTGCGCCGAAAGTTGCTTTTTCCATATTGCCCTCCACGAAAATTTATTCTCAATACACTGACCGTTGCCAGAGCCTAACGTTCGCAGAGGGATATATAAAGAGCGCATCGGGGCGCGGCGTGAGTGAGCGCCGGCTTTAGCCTTGCTGGAGATGGGGTTATTGGCCGTTACAGCAGTAACAGCATCGCCAATACCAAAGATAATTGAACCGGACAGCGACCGGCTAGACGACCACGACCTGGCGCTGGCCCTTGAGCTTGAGATTAACCAGGGCCTCGTCGGCACGCCGCAGCATCTGCCGCGGCTCCTCGCCAGGCGAATAGAACGTGAGCACGCCGCCGAAGCCGGGCAGGGGGTAACTGCGCCCCTTGAAGCTGAAATGCGATTCCTTGGCTCGCTTGCGTACCTTTTCCAGTGCACGCATGGCGTCTTCGCGGTCGGTGCTGGGCAGCAGGACGGCGAACTCATCCTTGTTGTAGTGCGCCACCATGTCGTAGCTGCGGAAGCCGCGCAGGATTTCGTTGGCATAAAGTTGCCGCGCCGCGTTCGCGACCTCCTGTCCCTCGGTGTCGTTAACGGTCTCGGGACTGTCGATGTCGATCAGCGCCAGCGCCAGCGGATCGCCGTGCCGCTTCACGCGCTCGACTTCGGATTCGATCTGTCGCAGCAGTACATCGCGCTTTGGCAGGCCGAGGGCTTTCTTGGGGGGCTTATCGCCGGTACGGGCACGCTTGCGCGCCATGTTGAGATCAGTCCGCAGCTGTTCGCGTTCGGCCTCGATCATCTTGAGATAGGTGTTGGCGTCCGACAGCTTTTGCGAAAGCGTCTCGCGTTCGCGCATCAGTTCGTCCATGCTGTTCGTCACCATCTGACGCAGCTGATTCAGGTTCTGGTTGGCGCCTTCACTGGCGGGACGGCGCGTTTCAGGCGCTTCCATCGCCAGTGCCGGTTTCGATTCGAGCACGCCCTGGTTTTCCATGACCGCGTTCTCCGTGGAATGGAAAGTGACTGTTGTGGGATGAGAGATCAGTTTCGCCTCTGGTTTCGTGGGCGACGCCATCTTGGGCTGGGCCGCCGCGGGCACCGGTTCGGGCGCGGCCGGAAACGGCTCTGGCGGCTTTGCGGATTTGACCGGAGCGGCGCGACCCGGCGGCAGATACAGGGCCAGATGCTGCTGAATCAACCGCGCCCGGATGCGGATCGGGGATGGTCGCGAAGTGTCCTGGGCAAAGGCCTGCAGCAGGTCATGCAAGTGGGCGATACAGGTGGCATTGACGTAACCGCGCTGGTGGCAGTTCTGAAGGGCGTTGTTGATCAAATGAAGCAGCTGAGCGCCATCCGGATGGTTCTTGAGGTGCTCCTTGTGCCGCGCCATGGCGCGTAACAGACCCGCGTCGACGGCAGGAAATTCGCCGGCAACCGATGATGCACTCCTAGGGGGTTCGGGGATTTTCAACTTCATTTCTTCATCATAATGTAACTGTTGCGAGAAAAAATGACAATATATTGAGTTGCATCGGCATGAGGGCTAACGCTCCTTCTTGAAGTGTTTCACCAGACGATCCACCAGGGTGGGTTTGCCAAAGACCGATCCATAGACCCAACCCAGCGACGGGACATCCCAGGTGCGGACCACGGTGAATTTGCCGCCGGCTTCCTCGATGAGAATCCGGCTCGCGGCAAAATCCCAGATGGGGTTGCCGTAGTCAACCGTGGCGTCGGCCTGCCCCGTGACCGCGCAGGCGTGGGCGAAGCAACTGCGGTAGATACGGTGGTTTGGGTGCGCGCGGGTCAGAGCGTCGAACAGACGTCCGTCGTCGCTGTATTTGATGAAGTTGGCGCGCGCCGGGAGCATCACGCGTTCGGTCCCGTCGATGGCGGCGGGATCGAGGTCGGTGAGCGTCACGCGTCGGCCGTTGTACTGGGTGCCGAGGCCGAAGGCCGCGCTCACCCGCATGTCCAGCACCGGATGGTCGATAACCCCCACGACCGGCTCGCCACGGTAGTGCAGCGCGAGAATGCTGCCGAAGGTGGGCAGGTGCTGGACGAAATCCTCGGTGCCATCGATCGGGTCCATGATCCACTGATACGCCGCCTGCGGGTTCGCGGGCGGGTATTCCTCGCCGATGATGCCGTGCTCGGGAAAATGCAGGTGAATCAGTCCGCGCAGGTGCTCCTCCACACGCAGATCCACGCTGGTGACGAAGCTGTTGTCGGGCTTGCGTTTCACCTCGAACCCGGCCGCCAGCATCGACAGCACCAGCGAACGCGCCGAGGAGGAAAATTCCAGCGCCTTGATGTGGAAGCGCTCGATGTCGTGCGCGGGGATTTCATTGCGGATGTCCATGCGTTTATTTTTCCACCCATTCCTTTCCGGTTTTCACATACTGTTTCTTCACTGCCGACCACGCAACCTTGTGCGCGACCACCTCGCGATCCTCACGGCCCGCGTATTCCTCCCAGGCGTTGTTGAACGCCGCGAGGTAAATCTCCTGTGCGTGCGTCGGCAGATGGCTCTTCACCGATGCCGGCAGATCGGAAATATCGGCATAAGGCATAGCGGTTTCCCGTCACTTAATGGTTGTCATGCCCGCCCCCGACTACCCCATTCGAGGGCAGGCTCGGCGGGCATCCAGGCTTTTACCGATCGCGCAACGCCGCGCGTTGCACACCATTTCCTACACCAATAACCGCCGCCGCGTCAGGCGCACCGCGATCAGGTAACCCACGATGCCATATCCCGCGATCACCGTCAGATGCAGCACCACATTGCTAAGCGGCAATCCCGCCACCAGCGGCCGGATCAGGTCAACGGCATGCGCCAGCGGCAGCAGCTGCACCAGCGATTGTAGCGCCACTGGCAGCGAAGTCACCGGATAAAACACGCCCGAGAGGATGAACATCGGCGTGAGCACGAGCGTGACGTAATAGTTGAAAAAGTCGTACCCTGGCGCGAGCGCGCTCATGATCAGTCCCATGCCTGAGAAACACAGGCCGACCAGGAACAGCACCGGCGGCACCCACAGCGCGTGCCAGGTGTGCACCGCGCCGAGCAACGCCGCCACGATCAGGATCGCCGTGCCGCTGATGACGCACTTGGTCGCGCACCACAGCATCTCGCCTGCGAGAATGTCCTGCACTTCGAGCGGCGTGGTCAGGATCGCCTCGTAAGTCTTCTGCGGAATCATGCGCGTGTACACCGAGAACATCGCCTCGAAGCTGGCCGTGTTCATCGTGGACGACGCGAGAATGCCAGAGGCGAGAAAGGTGAGGTAGGGCATGTGCATCATCTCGCCGATGAACAGCCCGAGGCCGTAGCCGAGGCCGAGCAGGTACAGGAACGGCTCGCCGAAATTAATCAGAATGCTGGGCAGCATGAGCTTGCGCCACACCAGCGTGTTGCGCCGCCACACCGCGAGCGCGGCGCCCTGAAAACGCGGGAGATAAAGATTCAACATAGTAAAACCTATCTACTTGTTGTCATGCCCGCCCCCGACTACCCCATTCGAGGGCAGGCTCGGCGGACATCCAGTTATTTCCGGCTCGCCCCGGCGAAATTGTCGTGAACACACTTAACGTGTGTTCACGCCGCCGAACGGGTGCAACGGGTTCTGTTACACTCTGGGCAGCAACAGGTTTTGTAAAAAAATAGATTCACACATTATTTTTTCAATCCCTTAACTCTCGTCCCGTAAGTTTCAGGAACACGTCTTCGAGATTCGCCGGCCGGTGCAGGAAAGTCAGGCCCGCCATCCCTTCCAGTTGTTTGACCACGGCGCGCGCGTCGCGCGTGTAATAATAATAGGTATCGCCCACCGCCTCGAAGCGCCCTTCGCCGGCGGACGCCAGTGCCTGGCGCGCGAGCTGCTCCTCGCCGCGTACCTCAAGTACCTCCGGCTCCGCGTGTTTCTTGATCAGCGCCGCCGGTGTGCCCTGTTCCAGTATCCGCCCCTGATCCATGATGATCAGCTCATCGCACAGGCGCTCGGCCTCTTCCATATAATGCGTGGTGAGCAGCAGCGTCTTGCCGGCCTGACGCAGGTCGCGCAGCCGTCCCCAGATCATATGCCGCACTTGCGGGTCGAGCCCAGTGGTCGGTTCATCCAGCACCACCAGTTCGGGATCGTTGATGAGCGCCCGCGCAATCGTCAAACGCCGCTTCATGCCGCCGGATAGTGTGGCGATTCGCGCGTCCGCGCGGTCTGATAGATCGACGAATGCCAGCAGCTCGCGGATGCGCGTATCCAGCGTCGCCGCCGGAATGCCGAAATAGCGGCCGTAGACGCGCAGGTTTTCCGCGACGGTGAAGTCGGGGTCGAGATTGTCCGCTTGCGGCACGACACCGGTGCGCGCACGCACTGCGCGACCCGCCTGTGGAATCGGCAGGCCGAAAACGCGTATCTCCCCGCCGCTCACCGGCGACTGGCCGAGCAGCAGTCGCAGTGTCGTGGTCTTGCCCGCCCCGTTTGGCCCGAGCAGGCCGAAGCAGCGCCCGGCCGATACGTTCAGGTCAATCCCGCGCACGACCGCCCGGCCATTGTATTGCTTACGTAGACCTGTGATTTGCACGACGGAGGACATGGGCCGGTACTTTACAGAGTTCCAGGCATGAACGGAATTTCGCGTGAAAAAAGGGGTTCAGGGCGCTTGAGCGTCAGAAGAGGCGCGTTGCCTGAGGGTAACGATTGAACACCGCCTCGATAATGGGGTCAAAATAAAGCACGCAGAAACCCGTGGGGGACACGGGCAGACGCATTAATCGGAGGCCCAATGAAACGGCGAAATCTGCTCAAAGGCGTGGTGGCAGCGCCCCTGATGATCGCGCCGGTGTGGCGCACGTGGGCGGCAGCGCCATCGCGCGGTTCGGTGAGCGTGGAGGAATTACAGAAGAACTGGAAGGATTTTCTCGCGCCGGGCGCCGACGTGGCGCTGACGACCGAGCCGCTCAAGCGCTCGAACGAAGAGTGGAAGAAGATCCTCACCCCGGCGCAATATAACGTGTTGCGTGAAGAAGGCACCGAACGCGCTGGCAGCAGTCCGTTGAACGATGAAAAGCGAGCGGGTGTTTTCGTGTGCGCCGGATGCAGCCTGCCGTTGTTCACGTCCGCGATGAAATTCGACAGCGGGACTGGCTGGCCGAGCTTCTTCACCGCCATTCCCGGCGCCTTCGCCACGAAGAAGGACGGCTTCCTGATATATACGCGGACCGAGTACCACTGTCTACGTTGCGGCGGCCATCACGGGCACGTGTTCAATGACGGACCGCCGCCCACCGGTCAGCGCTGGTGCAATAATGGGGTGGCGCTGCGGTTCATCCCGAAAGCCGGCAAGGCCTGATCTTCGCTATCTAAGAGATCGGAGTGATTAAAAGATCACTCCTATCTCTTTAAGTTTCCCGTCTGGCTGATTCCATCGTTTCATACGCAGACCGCGCCACTGATCCGGGCGCCCGTTCCACTGGTCCGCGTTGTTCTGGCGGAGTGGACCACGGAACCCTAGCTTAGGGTGATGGGGCGGGGGAGGCACGACATCCGGCCCCGCGCGGAGAGAACCGGAGACATGCACAAGAAACGTTTTTCCAGGACTCGTCGCCGCACCTCGCTGTTGTTGCGTGCGTGGCAGAACCTGAGCCTTTACTGGTACACAACGGACAAGGGACCGCTGATTTTCATCTTCGTGATCGGCCTGGTCGTGACCACGTTCGGCTATTTCATGCACTCGGCTTTCACCAGGCAAGACGACATACGGGACCTGACTTGTCTCGCCATCAACGTGTACTTCGAGGCGCGTGGTGAATCCGAGGCCGGTCAATACGCGGTGGCCGAGGTCACCATGAACCGCGTGGCCTCGGGCCGCTACCCGGACACGGTCTGCGGCGTGGTGCATCAGAAGAACTGGGACCCGCTCCGCAAGCGCTACGTGAGTGCCTTTTCCTGGAACGAACTGGACGAACGACCGTCGCTCGAGGACGAGACATTCCGGCGCGCCTGGGAAGTCGCCGAAGCGGTTTACTACGGGCGTTATACGCCGACGCTCGCGGGTGCGCTGCATTACCATGCCACGTATATCAAGCCTAGCTGGGCCCGCGGCAAAAAACCCGTCGCGCGGATCGGCCAACATATCTTCTACAAGTAGCGCAGGTCTGCGTGCCACGCCGGGTTCACCTTCCTCCCACTGAAGCCAGTGGTTTAAGAGCGCGTCACAAACGCCGCGAACTGTTCGACATAGGCGCGCACGCGTTCGCGCAGTTCGTTATCCGTGAGACGGCTTTGCGTGTCGAATATTTTCCCGGCACCGGAAATGTAGAGGTTTTTCCCGAAGAAGGGACGGGTGCCGAGCGTGCGCAGGATCGGCAGCCATGCCGTTTGTGAAAATGCCGTGCCCATGCCGCCGGGCGTGGCGCCGATGAGCCCGACCGGCTTGCCGCCGAACACCCGGCCGATGTCGGATGCGGGACGGGACAGCCAATCGATGGCGTTCTTGAAGACACCGGGAATGGAATTGTTGTACTCGGGGGTGACCAGTAAAAGCCCGTCCACTGCGGCGATGC
>DATICK010000286.1:0-9089 GCA_035456865.1 Sulfuricaulis sp. | reverse complement strand
GGTGACGATCATGCCGTTCGCCACGCACATGAGCGGCTGGCTGTATTTCCTCGGTGCGGTGATCCTGAATGCGGGATTCCTGTATTACGCCGTGCGGCTGTACCGCAACTACAGCGACGAGCTGGCGCGCAAGACCTTCCGTTACTCGATCAATTATCTCGCGCTGCTATTCGCGCTGCTGCTGGTCGATCACTACCGCGTCTATATTCACGAGGCGCTGCAATCCGCGCTGTACTGATGTTGCCGCCAAGTCTTTTCTCCCGGATATTTATTCTGCTGTTGGCGTTGTTCGTGTCCGCGTGCACGCCACCAGCGCCGACGTTCAAGGCCACCGACATCAGCGGCGTGGATTGGGGCAGCGGCGATTTTGAGCTGACCGCGCACACCGGCAGGCGGGTGAAGGCCGCGGATTTCCAGGGCAAGGTCGTGATCATGTTCTTCGGCTTCACCCACTGTCCGGATATCTGCCCGCCGACGATGGCGAAACTCGCCGTGCTTATGCAGCGGCTCGGCGACGATTCCAAGCGCGTGCAGGTATTGTTCGTCACCGTTGACCCGGAAAACGACACGGTCAAGCAGCTTGCGAGTTTTGTCCCGCAGTTCAATCCTACTTTCATCGGCCTCACAGGCACTGACAAGGAAATCGCTGCTGTGGCCAGCGAATATAAAGTTGCCTTTGGCAAGAATCCCAAGAACTCCACGCTCGTCGATCATTCCACCGGGATTCTGGTCAAGGATGCCAAGGGGAAATTACGGTTGCTGGTGAAGAATGATGTTCCGGTGGAGGACTTGGAGCATGATGTGAGGGTGTTGTTGAAGGAGAAGAATTAAATCCCATCGTCATCTCCGCAAAGACGGGATCCAGGCGTCGTCCCCGCGAAGGCGGGGTGAGGCGGAGTTTTCGTGAACACACTTAACGTGTGTTCACGCCGCCGAACGGGTGCAACGGGTTATGTTGCACCCCGGACAGCAACAGGAAGTGAATGACTAAAAGCCGCCTTAAAGGCGGCTTTTGTCTTTAACAGCTAATTGAGGGTGACCGCCCCTGCAACGTTGCTGTCATGTCCGCCTTCGCGGACATGACAGCAAACATCCGGCTTGTGTCCCCGGACTGGATTTCCTACCATGTCCGAATCATGCTGACCATCGCCGACGCCGCGCCGGATTTCAGCCTGCCCGGAGTGTATCAGGGCAAGACCAGGAACTATTCCCTGCGCGAGGCCCGCGGCCAGTGGCTGGTGCTGTTTTTCTATCCCGCCGATTTCACCTTCGTCTGTCCCACCGAGGTAACGGGTTTCAGCAAGCTGGCCAGCGACTTCAGCAAGGAACGGGCGATGATTTACGGCGTCAGCGTCGACGCCGTCGAAAGCCACCACTCCTGGGCCGAAGAACTGGGCGGAATCGCCTATCCGCTGCTGAGCGATTCGGACAAGAGCGTGAGCCGGGCCTATCAGGTCCTGCATCCCAAGGAAGGCGTCGCGATCCGCGCGACCTACCTCATCGATCCCGAGGGTATCATCCAGTACAGCACCGCCAGCAACATGAATGTCGGTCGCAGCGTCGAGGAGTCGTTGCGCGTCCTGCGCGCGCTGTGCACGGGCAAGTTATGCCCGGCCGACTGGAAACCCGGTGAGCCCACGGGCGAGCTGCATCACAAATACTAGTCCCGTGCTGCCAACGGAAGAAAAACGCAAACAGATCGAATCCAAGGGACGCATCCGCGAATTCGTCTTCGGCATTCAGGACGGTCTGATCAGCACCGTGGGCTTGCTCGCGGGGATGCAGGCGGCCGGGTCTAGCCGGTTCGTGATTCTCATGGCGGGCACCGCCGCGGTGTGTTCCGGCGCGTTTTCCATGGCGGCCGGCGCCTATCTTTCATCCAAGGCCGAGAAGGAAATCTTCGATCACGAACTGGAGAAGGAAGCCAAGTTCGTCGAGCAGGAACCTTATATGGCGCAGGAAGGATTGCTGGATGCATTGCACCGTGAAGGCCTGACGCGCGAAGCCGGTTACCGCATCGTCAAGCTGATGCACGAACAGAAGTCCGTGTTTGTCGCCACCTTTCAGGAAAAGGTGCTGGGGCTGGGCAGCGCCGATGTCAACAATCCGGTCAAGGGCGCGCTGGTCATGGCGCTGTCTTTCATCCTCGGGGGCGTGCTGCCGCTCGCCCCTTTCGGCTTTATGCCGCTACAGTGGGCACTGGTGACCGCCGTGCTGTTTACCTGCGCTGCACTTTTTGGCGTGGGCATGTTCAAGGGCAGGCTCTCCGGCCAGTCGCTCGGACGCTCGGGACTGGAATTTCTCTCCATTGCGCTGATTGCCACCGGCCTGGGCTATGCCGTCGGTTTCCTGCTCGAGCGATTTACCGGCACCCCTTTGCCTGTCGGCGGCTGAAACGCTTTATCCGTTTTTCGCCGGTCCGGCCGTGATCAGGCGGTTGACGATCAGGCCGTGGAAATAGTCGGCGTCTGACTGAAAGCGCCAGCCGAGATGCACGTGGCAATGGGTGCAGTAAGCGATGCGCCAGGCATAGCCCCTGAACCAGGTGAACTCCACGGTCGCCTCGCCACTGGGCGCGCAGCCGGCGGCTTCGCGGAAGCAGCCGATGTGATAGCTGATCCCCTGGGGATTGGTGAAGGTGTGTTCGTGACCGCCCTGCACCATGATCCGTTCGTCCTGATGCGTGACGGGATGACGGCAGGCGGCGCAGAACAGACGTTTTTCTTTCTTTGGCTCGGCATCCGGCTTGGCTTTGGTTCTTTCTTTGCTGTTCTCTTCGATAATGGGATCGAATAAGAGCAGGGCGGGGACGAGCGCGATGGCCATGGCTACCGCACTCAGGAAAACAGCGTCAGCACCCCGGTGAAGCCGTACAGCCGGTTGTGCGAAATCTCGCCGTTCGCGAAAAAACCCACGAGCGGAATGTCACCCAACTCCTGCCGGATGGTTTTCAGCTCCACGGAATCCTCGCCGAACATGTGCGCGCCGCGACCCAGGCAGGAATAATACACGCCGCCCTTGGGTGGACGGCCGAGCCGCTGCTTGATTTCGCGCAGCATGCGTACCAGGTCTTCGAAGGCGGTGCGGATATCGCGCTTGCAGAACATGATGGTATCGCCGGCATTCAGGTATTCCCCGACCGCCAGCAGTTTGTTCTCCG
The DNA here is from genome assembly GCA_035456865.1 of Sulfuricaulis sp. Lineage (GTDB taxonomy): Bacteria > Pseudomonadota > Gammaproteobacteria > Acidiferrobacterales > Sulfurifustaceae > Sulfuricaulis. Next base: position 5,929 of record DATICK010000286.1, on the reverse strand, counting down.
GATCCATGCCCACGAGGTTGCGCACGATGTAATCGCCGGTGTCCGATCCCTTGATGGGGAAACCCGCGAAGATGTAGCCCGCGGCGCGTGATGGATCGCGCGCGAGTATGTCACCCACTTCCTCGTTGAAGACATCCAGCGCCGGACGGTCGTCGATGCGGATGGCGATGTTGTCCCGGCATTCGGTGATCTCGTGTTTCCGGCCGAGCGGAGTACAGCCTTGTGTCAACGCGGTAGCGACCGACACCTGGCCCGCGAACAGCACGCCGGAAACGCCGCCTTCGGTCAACCCGCCGGCGATCTGGAAGTTCGGCCCGCGCGAGGATGTCAGCCCGCCCACCAGAAAGCCGTCGCGGATCGCCTCAGCGAGTTCCGCGATGAAGCCGGGCGTTTTCGGGTTGCGCGGGTCGCCGTGCACGACCGCGAAGTGCGCATCCGTCTGCTCGCACCAGGCGCGGCTGTCGGCGAATTCCGCAATATCGGATTTGATAGCGGGGAAGATGCGAAACGAATCCGGCGGAAAATCGGCGATCATGACGCTGATGGCCGGCTGGTCGTTGTATTCCTGCGAAGTGGCGCATACCGCGACCCCGACGCTCCCCACCCAGTGCAGGATGTCCGTCTGTTCCTTGAAGAAACCGAGAATTTCCGGCAACTGAGCGGCGAGATGATCGGTGACGTAGAGGAAGCCCAGGTTCGCTTCGGCCGGAATGCTGCCGAGCTGGGCCAGGCAGAGATTCGCGGCCTGCTGCCAGTCCGGGGCGGTTCCATGCGCGACGCGAAACATGTCCATTTCAAATCCCTTGAACATCGGTGGGCTTGGGCCACGAAGAAGCGATACTATAGACAATTGACGGGGGTTAGGAACCCGTCTCTCCCAAGTTATGAAATAACAAGGTGAATTTATGTCCCGACTCGCGCCCAAACGCTCGCGCAAGGCCGGCCTCCCGCCTGGCACACCGGTGCATCTCGGTGAGCGCAAGAGCGAAACCACGCGTCTGACGTTACTGCACTACAACGAGCAGCGCGCCGTCGAACAGGAAATGAAAACCGTGCGCGAGTGCCTGGCGTTGCGCGAGACTCCCGGCGTGTGCTGGATCAATGTCACCGGCCTGCACGAGGTGGAGACGCTGGCGCAGTTCGGCGACGTCTTCGGCCTGCATCCGCTGGTGATCGAGGACATCCCCAACACCGACCAGCGTCCGAAGCTCGAGGATTACGGCGAATACCTGTACATCGTGATCAAGCGGCTGAGCAACGGCACCCCGGCGAACGAAATCTCGACGGAGCAGATCAGTCTGATCCTGGGACACAATCTGGTCATTTCGTTTCTGGAGAGCGACAACGGCATTTTCAATGCCATCAAGGAACGCATCCTCGGCAAGCGTGGGCGCATATGCAATCTTGGCGCCGATTACCTCGTCTACGCGCTCATGGATACCGTGGTGGACAATTATTTCGCCATTTTCGAAAGTCTCGGCGAACGGATCGAAACCCTGCAGGAGACCATCATCTCCCGGCCGACGCCGGCGTCGCTGCAGACGCTGCACGCGCTCAAGCGCGAGCTGCTGTTCCTGCGCAAATCCGTCTGGCCGCTGCGCGAAGTAGTGAGCGGAATGCAGCGCGGCGAATCGACGCTGATCCACAAGGACACCTGGTTTTATCTGCGCGACGTGTACGACCACACCATTCACGTCATCGACACCATCGAGACTTACCGCGACATACTTGCCAGCATGATGGATATCTATCTTTCGAGCCTCAGTATCCGGTTGAACGAAGTCATGAAGGTGTTGACGATCATCGCCACGATCTTCATGCCGCTGACGTTCATCGTGGGCCTGTACGGCATGAATTTTCACCATATGCCCGAGCTGGGCTGGCGCTGGGGTTATCCGCTGGTGTTGCTGGTAATGGCGGGGATCGCCGCCGGGATGCTGGTGTTTTTCCGGCGCAGGAAATGGATTTAGAAAGGCCCGGGCTTCTTCAGCGCCGGCCGCCGAGGATCGATCCCAGGACGCCCCGGATGATGCTGCGGCCGATCTGGCTGCCGATGGAGCGGGCGGCGCTTTTGACCATGGCCTCGGCGGCGCCTTCACGGTGGCCGCCGCGCGGACCGGTTCCGCCGAGCAGACCATCCAGCAAACCGCCACCGCTTTTTTCGGTCGGTGCGGCGGCCGGCGGTGCGGACTGGGTGGCGCGATTCTTGAGACTTTCATAGGCCGATTCGCGGTCGACGGTCTTCTCGTATTGCCCATTGAGCGCCGAGGCGCTGATGATCGTTCTGCGCTCGGCCGCGCTGATCGGTCCGATCCGGCTCTGCGGCGGATAGACGAAGGCGCGCTCCACGACGCACGGACTGCCTTTTTCATCCAGCATCGAGACCAGCGCTTCGCCCACGCCGAGTTCGGTGATGACGCTTTCGACCTTGAGTTTGGGGTTGGCGCGGAATGTTTCGGCGGCGGCCTTGACGGCTTTCTGGTCGCGCGGCGTAAAGGCGCGCAGCGCATGCTGGACGCGGTTGCCAAGCTGTCCCAGCACGACATCCGGAATATCGAGCGGATTCTGCGAAACGAAGTATACGCCCACCCCCTTGGAGCGGATCAGGCGCACGACCTGTTCGATTTTCTCCAGCAGCGCGGCGGGCGCGTCATTGAACAGCAGGTGCGCCTCATCGAAGAAAAACACGAGCTTGGGTTTGTCCCGATCGCCGGTCTCGGGAAGTTGTTCGAAAAGTTCAGCGAGCAGCCACAACAGGAGAGTTGCATATACCTTGGGCGACTGCATCAGTTTATCGGCGGAGAGAATATTGATGATGCCGCGTCCTTGCTCGGTCTGCATCAGGTCGTCGAGATTAAGTGCCGGCTCGCCGAAAAACTTGTCCGCGCCCTGACTTTCAAGCGTGAGCAGCGCGCGCTGGATGGCGCCGATCGAGGCACTGGAGATGTTGCCGTAGGCGGTAGTGAAATCCTTGGCGTTGTCGCCGACGTGCTGCGCCATGGCGCGCAGGTCCTTGAGGTCGAGCAGCAACCAGCCGTTGTCGTCGGCGATGCGGAAGATCAGGTTGAGCACGCCTTCCTGGGTTTCGTTCAGATTAAGCAGGCGCCCGAGCAGCAGCGGCCCCATTTCCGAGATCGTGGCGCGCACCGGATGACCCTGTTCGCCGAATACGTCCCAGAACGTCACCGGAAATCCCTGGTACTCGAAACCGTCGGGCTTCAACTGCTTGACGCGCTCTTCCACCTTGGGATTGCCGCCGCCTTTCTGGCTGATGCCGGCCAGGTCGCCTTTCACGTCGGCCATGAATACCGGCACGCCAATGGCGCTGAAACGCTCGGCCATTACCTGCAGCGTGACGGTTTTGCCGGTGCCGGTGGCGCCGGCGATCAAGCCGTGACGGTTGGCCATCTTCGGCAGGAGATAAAGCGGTTGTTTCGCTTTGGCGATAAGCAGTGGTTCGGTCATTCGAGCCCCGTTCAGTTATGGACCGCGATATTTTGCGCGGCGTTCATCGCCACGCCGGTCCGGATCGGGGCGCGCATGTCCGCCAGCACCGCCTCGAGCGCTTCCAGGCAGTACATGACGTTTTTCATGTTGGCGCCATAACCCATGAGGCCGATGCGCACGATTTTGCCGGCGAGGCTGCCCATGCCCGCGCCGATTTCAAGGTTGTATTCATTGAGCAGACGGCTGCGCAACACGGCCTCGTCCACGCCCTCCGGGACCACGATGGCGTTCAGCTGCGACAGACGCGCGGATTCATGAACGAGTAAGGAGAGCCCCATGGCCTCGATGCCTGAGCGCAAGGCGAGATGCTGATGCCGATGCCGCGCCCAGGAATTTTCCAGGCCCTCCTCTTGCAGCATCGCCAGCGCCTCATGCAGGCCGTATAAAAGGTTGATCGGTGCGGTGTGGTGATAGACGCGCTTGCCCGAGCCCCAGTATCCCATCACGAGGTTGAGGTCGAAGAACCAGCTTTGCACCTTGGTCTTGCGTTTCTTGATTTTGTCCACCGCGCGGTCGCTGAAGGTGACCGGCGACAGCCCCGGCGCGCACGACAGGCATTTCTGCGAGCAGGAGTAAATCGCATCGAGGCCCCATTCATCCACCTTCAGCGGCGAGCCCCCGAGCGAGGTCACGGCATCCACGATGGTCAGGCAGTCATGCTGATGGGCGATCTCCGTCAGCTTCCTGGCGTCCGATTGCACGCCGGTGGAAGTCTCGGCCTGCACGAAGGCGACGATCCGGGCGTCGCGATGGGCCCTGAGCGCGTCCTCCAGTTTGTTCTGGTCCACCGGCGTGCCCCAGGTGTCTTCCACCATGACCGGCACGCCACGCGCACGCTCGATGTTCTCCTTCATGCGCTCGCCGAAGACGCCGTTCATGCACACGACGACCTTTTCGCCCGGTTCGATGAGATTGACGAAGCAGGCTTCCATGCCGGCCGAGGCGGGCGCGGAGATGGGAATGGTCAGCGCGTTGCTGGTCTGGAAGGCGTACTGCAGCAGTGCCTTGATTTCCTCCATCATGGCAATGAACGCGGGATCGAGGTGTCCGATGGTCGGGCGCGCCATGGCCGTGAGTACGCGCGGGTGCACGTCCGAAGGTCCTGGCCCCATCAAGGTACGGACCGGAGGATTGAAGGATGTGTAACTCAAGGTCGACCTCTATTTATTCATTATCCGGAGATCGCGCAGTGTAACAGTGGTCCTGCTCGCTGCGCTCGCTCGTCTTGCCGGATTATACTGGTAACTCCCTGCGGCAAACGGTCCTAGGCGGACTTGGCCATGTAACCCAGGCGCGCCGAAATATCCGCGCCGGCTTTTTTAATGATGGGAATCCAGGATTCGCGGCGACGGTCACGCGGGGCCGAGATCGAAAGTCCCGCAACCATTTTGCCATGAGGGTCATGCAGGGGCACGCCGACGCAGGCAACTCCCTGCTCCGCCTCTTCATTGTCCAGGGCATAACCCTGTTTGTGGGCGTTTTCGATTTGCGCCCAGAGCTTGGTCACCTGGGTGAGGGTATTGGGGGTGTAACGGGGCAGGCCGGTACGGCGCGCGTATTCGCGGCAGGCCTTCTCGCCATCCTCGGAGAGGAACAGTTTGCCCACGGCGGTGACATGCAGCGGCGCGCGACTCCCGATCACTTGTTCCACGCGCATCATGCGGTTGGGAATGGCACGCTCCACGTACACTACCTCATCGCCTTCGCGCACCGTGAGGTTGACGGACTCGCCTACTTGTGAACGCAGCCATTCCATGATCGGCTTGGCCTCGCGCAGCAAGTCCACTTTTCCATGAACGCGACTGCCGAAGTGCAGGAGCTTCACCCCCAGCGTGTACTGGCCGTTGACCGTGCGCTCGACGAGTCCGTGTCCCGTGAGCGCCTTGAGGATGCGGAATGCGGTGGAAGGGTGCAGATGCGTTTCGGCCGACAGGAACTTGAGGCTCGACGGTTCCGGGCGTGCCGCGATGGCATCGAGCAAGGTCGTTACCCGGTCAATCACCTGAATCGAAGACGTGGCGGTTTTGAGCATTTTGCGTATAGTGAAAACGATTATGTATTGTGAAATATCCTATCCTGCGTTAGCCTGCTTGGCAAGAGTTCCGGCAGTCATCAAGCATCTGTCACCATGATTCGTGTTGGATTGTTCATCCAAATGAATCATGATTTCGCGTTGAAAAACATCGAGGAAACAAAAATGGCAAAAATGACCGCAACCGAGGCGGCGATCCGCGTCATGGAAAGCGAAGGCATCGAGCTGGCGTTCGGCGTGCCCGGCGCCGCGATCCTGCCGCTGTATCAGGCGATGAACGGCAGCAAGATCAAGCACGTGCTGGTTCGTCATGAAGAAGGCGGAACGCATGCGGCCGAAGGCTATACGCGCGCCGCGAGCGGCCGGATCGGCGTCTGTATCGGCACGTCG
>DATICK010000285.1:0-4047 GCA_035456865.1 Sulfuricaulis sp. | reverse complement strand
CTCGATCAAAGCGGCAGGCGTCGACTAACTGATGTTATAGAACACTCTGTCTATGGTTCGACAGGTCTGTCCCATGCGAAGTCGAAGGGCGCACTGCGAACGGAAGACCGGATCGGAGTATCCCTACCGCAGCACCTGGTCGATTTTGACTTCGCCGCCACCGAGAAATTGCAGGGTACCGCGGATGTGCATCGGCGGAGCCAGATCGAAGGCCGGCGTTTTGCCTTCGCCGGACGACCAGTCCATCGGAATGAGCGTTATACCGCGCGCCGTGTTCGGCAGGATCACGGATTCGTCGGCAACCAGAATAACTTTATGGCGGTTCGCATCGAGCGCTTCGAGATGGCCTGACACCCGGCCATGGGCGTCGCCGGTGTTGCGGAAGGTGGCCACCGGGAGGAGTTTGTCATGCATTTTTTGCATGGCGATGCGCTCGAGCTTCATGTCCGGCTTGGCGTCACCGATGGTGACGTACACGATCACCGCCAGCCGTCCGACGATGGGAATCTGGATGAAACTGCCACCGCTCGGTGTCACGGTTCCGGCGTCGGAGGAAACCAGAAATGCGAAACGGCATTCGCCATTCTTGGCATCTTCCGGCACATGCACCTCGAAGCGGTAAGTGCGCGTGTCGCGGGGAGCGACGCTGATCTCGTGACGCTCGATTTTTACCCATGAGCGGCAGGACCCCGCCTTGGGCGCGCCTTCGTGCAACAGTGCTTCGCCGGAGGCACCGAGTTCCCAGTCCGCGGTTTTGGTGAGATAACGCCCCGGGTCATTACCGAGGTTGTTGATCGAGATGGTCTGGCGGACGGTCTCTCCCGGCTTGGCGTGCAGTTCAAAACGCGGTGGACTTACCGAGGCATCGAAGCCTGCGTAGGCGGGCGTCGCGACAAGCGCAGCGGCGTAGAGCAGCACCGTCAGGCCGCGCACGAATGGAAAAAGGTCAGCGTTGTTCGATTTCATAGAATGGGTCGAAACGGACCTGTCCGTTATTATAGCGTGCGTCCATTTGGAACTTGTAAGCGACCCGGTCGCGTAGCGGTGATTGTTGTATAACGCCCTGGAAGAACAATACCCGTTCACCGGGCCGCGCCTTGCCGGGGAGGAACACCCCTTGCGTGCGCCATTCGACTTCCATGCCGGCTGGTCCGCTGACCCCGGGAATCTGCGGCGGCATGATCAGGAAGATTTGCACGTTTTTGCCGACGTACGCCGCCGGTATGTTGAGCAGCATTTCCGTGAACGCGGATTCCGCGATGAAAAGATTGGCCTGTGCGGGATCCCTCTTCGCGCGTGCGTCGGGAACCAGCCAGCGCGACTGCAGGTTCAGATTCGGGCCCGGAACGTAGAGGGACTCGATGCGCGTGCCCGCGAGCGCCGGCAGCAACAATAGCCCGAGCAACAGTCCACAGGGTATGCGGTGAATGTTCATCAAGGACTCCGGCTCGCAGTATAGTTGACGCTGGCAGGACCGTAGGTGCCTTGTGTATAGACCGTGGTGTTGGCGAAGTAGAATGTCAGATCTCCGCCCGCGTAGAAGTTGCCGCCGGCCGTGGTCGTGATGCTGACGATTGTCTGCGGGCCCGCGACGAAGCTGCCGTTCGGGATCACCGTCGTTCCACCCGGCGCGCCGGCGATGGCGGCGCTGGTCCAGCTGATGTCGGTGATCGGGATCTGGTTGGCGCCGGAGAAAAGCGCGGCCGGCGCCGTGGCCGTCATCGTGGCGGTGAGGTCGGTGGGACCCGCACGCTGTACGGCCATTTCAAATTCCAGCGTCGGCGTTCCGGCAACGGGTATCCCGTTCCCCATCTGCGCGGCGGTCACATTGAAAGTTATCGTCGGTGTGCCCGCAAAGTTGATGCGCAATATCACCGCGCCGGGCGGAGGATTGATGGTTATCCAGGCTGCCGACGCCAGGGAACCGTGGAGCAAGGTAGCAGTGGCCGCGCACAGAAATATTTTTCGTACGACTGTTCGCTGGTTGTCGCACGATGCTGTCATCTCCCGCGGCAGTCGGCGATCGATGTTCTTCATGGACTCCGGCTCGCGGTGTAGTTGACGGTGGCAGGACCGTACGTGCCTTGGGGGTAGACCGTGGTGTTAGCATAGCGGAATGTCAGCGCCCCGCCCACATAAAAGTTGCCGCCGCCCGTGGTCGTCCTGCTGATGATTGTCTGCGGGCCGGCGACGAAACTGCCGCTTGGGATCACCGTCGTTCCCGCCGGAGCGCCGGCGATGGCGACACTGGTCCAGCTGATGTCGGTGATCGGGATCTGGTTGGCGCCGGAGAAAAGCGCGGCCGGCGCCGTGGCCGTCATCGTGGCGGTGAGGTTGGGTGCACCACCCCCCGCCGCACGTTGTATGCTCATTTCAAATTCCAGGGTGGGTGTTCCGACTGTCGGCGTTCCATTCCCCACCTGCGTCGCGGGCACCGTGAATGTCACCGTCGGTGTACCCGCAAAATTGATGCGCAATATCACCGTGCTTCGCGGAGGATTGATGTTTACCCATGCGGCCGAAGCCAGGGATTCATGGAGCAATACAACCGCGCTGGCGCACTGAAATAGTATCCGCGTCACGGTTCGTGCCTTGCTGCGCCAAGCTGTTATCACCGGTTCATCTCTCGAGTGTATTCGCCTGAGCCATCAGCCCGATGGCCGGTTTAATGTAACGCATCCGAAAACCAAACAAAAAGGGGACGCAAGCCTGCGTCCCCCTGTTTCTTACGCGACACACAACAAAAAACCGGCCGCCATTGCTGGCCGGCCCGGCACTACGGCTGTGTTGCTGTGTAGTTGATCGTGCCGGTATAGGTGCCCGCCGGATAGATCGTGTTGTTCACGTAGTAGTAGGCCCAGGTTCCGGCCCGGTTGATTACGCCAGCCGTCGGCGCAACGTTAGTCGGTGTCCCCGGTACCGGCAGCGCGACCGCAGCGCCGGTAGTGCCGGCCGCTGTCGCATTGACATCGGTATAAGGAATCTGATCAGTGCCGCTCAGGAAAGCGGCCGCCGAACCGGTTGCCGTAATCGTCGCATTATTGGTGCTGACGTTGCTCACCAGGGCATAAGCCACCAGTCCCGCACCGGCGCCGCCATTGGTTACCGAGTCCGGGCTCACGTTACCGGTGCCGATATTGGCCGCAGTGACGGAGGCGTTCCATTGCACGCTGGCGGCGGAACCGACAGCGCCGACCTGTAACCGCAGAAACGCAGGGATGGTGATGCTGAAATTCACCGGCAGGTTCGCCGTGGTACAACCGGCTGCATTACAAGTTGCTTGATCGGCCAGTGCTGACTGGTTGGCCGCCACACCCACCACGCTCAGCGTACCCCACAACAATTTCTTTAATGCCTTGTTCATTGAGTCACCTCACCTTGTTAAGCCAAAATTTTCAATCCGCTCATACCGGAACCTTCTATCTGTTTAGCAGAAAATTCATGTATGACAGTCTCTCTGCCATAGATGCAGTATTCGTGCCAATGAAGATCCGGTTTTGATTTTATCGGCCAAAACCAAAGGTTTTTCCCGCTTCTTAACGTTGTGAATGCGAATTCAATAAAAATCTGAATCCCCTGCCGACGTGGTTGCGGCCCGGAACCCGGATTGCCGGGAACAACGGAGCCGATTCAGAACGCTGGCTCAGGGTTGGTGGTGCGTGCCGGGTCTGGCAGGCGTGACAAGGCTATTCGGGTGATAGTCGCAATCTTCGCATCAAGGCTTGATCTTTTATCGACCCTTGGGGTGAGTGGTGCCTTGTGATTCGGCCCGATCTCGTTCTTTATTTAATCCCCATCGCGCGCAATGCATGAAAATCTCTTATTGGCATGGTAATTGCCTATACATACTTTAATGATTGCCTATAGTTAACAAAAGTCTGCAGAAATAGTGGCTAACACTTTGATTGCATATGAACTTGTGAACTTGAATCAGTGAACGCGGTGCTTTGTTAACAAATTGTGAAGATACATGGGAGACAAAAAAAATATTCTCTCTCGCCGGGCCAGAGTCCTGGTCGTTCTCACTTTGTTATTCGCCACCGGATT
>DATICK010000284.1:0-3927 GCA_035456865.1 Sulfuricaulis sp. | reverse complement strand
TTGCTGGACGGACAACCCAGCCACGGCCCCGGAAAATCAGGGTTTGGCGGCCTTCTTGTTGCGTTCCTTGGCGGCTTTGCCGATCAGCTGATCCAGCAGCTTGAACAGGGCCTCTTCGCCGCCGGCCATGGCGGCGCTGGTGAGATATTTTCCATCCACCACCAGCGTGGGCACGGAGTTGATGTTGAGGTCCTGGTTGACCTGCTTGGCCTTCTCGAGCTTCAGGCGCACGCCGAAGGAATTGAAGGCCTCGGTGAATTTCTTGCGGTCGATGCCGTGGCGCGCGGCAAAGTCAGTGATGCCTTTTTCATCGGCGACAACACCCGGCTGTTCCTGCGCCGCCTTGAAGAAAGCATCATGCAGTTTTTCCAGCGCGCCCAGCGCTTCGAAAGTGTAATAGGCCTGCGCATGAATCTGCCAGTGCGGCGCGGCGGTCGCGGGCGTGCGCACGAACTGGGCGTTCGCGGGCAGCTTCTTGAGCCACCGCGTCAGTCCCGGTTCCAGCGCATAACAGTGCGAACAGCCGTACCAGAAAAGCTCGCGTACTTCGACCTTGTTCCCGGTCTCGACCGGCGTTGGAAATGGCACTTGCATGTACTGCCGGCCTTCCGTGAATTCGGCCCGGGCCAGGACCGGAAACAGCATCAGCATCGCCAAGCATCCACCCATCAGTCGTCGCATTTCATTTCTCCGTAAGATCGATATGTAAGCGTAAAAAATCCGGGGCGGCTACGCAATCCGGGACTGCAAACGCTCGAGCAGCCGCGCGTGAATGTTGTCGAAGCCACCATTGCTCATGATCAACACGTGATCATCCGCTTGCGTCTCCCTGGCCAGCGTCACGATGATCTCTTCCACCGTCGCATAAGCCTGCCCGCGTCCTTTCAGCGCGCCCGTCACCCGGTCCAGGTTCCAATTGAGGTCGGCGGGTTTGAGCATCAGTACCTTGTCGGCCTGCACGAGCGCGGCGGCCAGCGTATCGCGGTGCACGCCCATGCGCATCGTGTTAGAGCGCAATTCCAATACCGCCAGAATGCGCTGGTTACCCACCCGCGCGCGCAGCGCCTGAAGCGTCACGGCAATCGCCGTCGGATGATGCGCGAAATCGTCATATACGGTGATGCCACGTACCGCACCGCGCACTTCCAGCCGGCGTTTGACGTTGCGGAATTTCGCCAGCGCCGCCAGCGCCGTTTTCACCGGCACCCCGGCATGGCGAGCGGCGGCGATGGCCGCGAGCGCGTTGGCCGTGTTATGGCTCCCGAGCAGCTCCCACGCGACCTCGCCCTGGTCCAGTCCTTTAAACAACACCTGGAACCGGCTGGCCTCGGGGTTGCGCGGGACGACCTGCCAGCCATCCTCTGCGCCGAAATGCTCCACGCCGGTCCAGCAACCCATCGCCAGCATCTCTGACAGGTTTTTGTCCTGCGCGTTCACCACCAGCAGGCCCGAACCCGGTACGGTGCGCACGAAGTAGTGGAACTGGCGCACGATCGCGGCCAAGTCGGGAAAAATATCGGCATGATCGAATTCAAGATTGTTTAGAATTGCGGTGCGCGGGCGATAATGGATAAATTTTGAGCGCTTGTCGAAAAACGCCGTATCGTATTCATCCGCCTCGATGACGAAGAAAGGCTCGGCGCCGAGACGTGCCGACACGCCAAAGTTCTCCGGCACGCCACCGACCAGAAAACCGGGCTTTAGCTTGGCATGCTCCAGAATCCAGGCGAGCATGCCGGCGGTGGTGGTTTTTCCATGCGTTCCGGCGACGGCCAGCACCCAGCGTCCCGGCAAGACGTTCTCGGCGAGCCACTGCGCGCCAGAGGTATAGCGCATGCCGCGATCGAGCACCGCCTCCACCAGCGCGTTGCCGCGCGACAGCGCATTACCGATGATCACGAGGTCGGGTTTGGCACTGTCGAGATGCGCCGGTTCATAGCCTTCCATCAGCCGTATGCCCTGGGCTTCGAGCTGCGTGCTCATGGGCGGATAGATCTTGGCGTCCGAGCCGGTGATTTCATGGCCCTGGTCGCGCGCGAGCAACGCCAGCCCGCCCATGAAAGTTCCGCCGATACCCAGAATATGAATATGCATAATTTAATTTGCCACTGGAGCAGGGTTGACGAACAGGCCGGTTACGCCCATGGACAGGATTATATACAGTAGACTTACCGCCACGCCCGCCGGCAAAGCCAGGGACAGAGCATTACGCAGGATGTGGCCGAACACCAAGGTATACCACAGAAGAAAAGGCGCCCATACCCACGGTGGTGGCAACCAGTCGCGGGTCAGCCCGGCGGCCGCCCAGGCCAGCAACGAGAGCAGGGCGCCGCAGCCAGCCAGGGCCGAGAGCGTCTGAGGAAACCGGTTTTCCGCGTTGCGCCAGCGTAGCGCCACATGTGTCGCCACGATCAGCAGCAGCGTGTCCACGGCGGCGGCCAGGACAGCGCTAGCGAGCGACAATATATCGAGCACACCGATGACGTCGGCCAGTCCATAGGCGATGAGCGCTGCCAGCATCAAGCGGTTGGACGTCGGCAGGTCCTGTGGATTGGCGTGCAGCAGACAGATACCCAGGAAAATTTTCAGCGGCATGTATTCGACATATCGACTTTCAGTTATCGCCCGTAACACGCGTGATGCGCCAGCGTTCCTGAGCGTCTTTCTCGATCTGAAGCAGCATCCGAACTTCGCTGTTCGCGGGCGTCCCCGGCTGCAGCCAGCTGACACGGACCGAGACCGCGCGTCGCAAGACATCGACTTGCCTCGTCTCGCCGAGAGCAAACTTCAATGCCACGCCGTTAGTCTGCTTGGCGCGCAGAAAATCCAAGGCCACCCGAGCGGACAGGCCATCGAGCAGGTCTTCAGGATTACGGTCGGGGGCGAGATTGGCGAAATCGCGCAATTTTTGCGTGTCCGCCGGCATGGTCACAAGGGCTTCGGCGAAATCCAGCGCGCGGCTTTCCGGCGCGTTCCAGAACGGTTCACAGCCAGCGAGGACAAACATGGACAAGGCGCCGGCGATCCACGCTGATTTCCTGCTGCACGCCTGATACCCTCGCCGGCTCATGGCCTAATCATAAACCAAAAGCCGCCTCTTGCCCGTTGTTGGGGGCCTCCCGGGAAATGCATACACTCCATGATAATGAGCGAAGCAAATAGGTCTTCTTTTTCACCGGAACCGTTGATTCAAGAATCAGCCTCGCTCGCGCCGCTGTGCGAACAGCTGCGCGACGCCCCGTGGCTGGCGCTGGACACCGAATTCATGCGCACGCGCACGTACTACGCGCGCCTGTGTCTCGTGCAGGTAGCCACGCCGGATGTCATCGCCTGCATCGACCCCCTGGCGTTGCCGACCATCGAGCCTCTGCTCGAAGTGATCTATGCGCCGCGCGTGCTCAAGGTCATCCACTCCGCGCGCCAGGACCTGGAAGTGTTCGCCGATATCCGCGGTGCGCCGCCGGCGCCAGTCTTCGACACCCAGATCGCCGCCTCGCTCTGTGGTTACGATGACCAGATCGGCTACGGCGCACTGGTGGAATCCGTCACCGGTCACAAGCTCCCCAAGCTGCACACGCGCGCCGACTGGGAAGCGCGCCCGCTGCCGCCGGATCAGTTGCACTATGCCGAAGACGACGTGCGCTATCTGCGTGACGTGTACGCGCTATTGGCGCAGAAACTCGAGACGCTCGGACGGACCACCTGGCTCGCCGAGGAATGTACCGCGCTCACCGACCCCGCGCGTTACCGCAATGACCCGCGCGAGGCATTCCGGCGCCTGAAGCAGGGACACCATCTGCTGCCGGCGGGACAAATGGTATTGCGCGAACTCGCCGCGTGGCGCGAAATTACCGCGCAACAGCACAACCTGCCACGAGGCTGGGTGGCATCCGATGCCGCGCTGGTGGAAACCGCCCTGACCGCTCC
>DATICK010000283.1:0-17241 GCA_035456865.1 Sulfuricaulis sp. | reverse complement strand
TTCCGGAGATGAAGCCTTAAGCTAGTGCCGTTCCAACCTTTTCCAACTCGGAAAGTTGGACGGCGCGGTAACCGCCACTGCGCGAGACAAGAGGGTAGCCGAAATTTGTTGGAACGGCACTAGCACGCACGCGACCTCGGGCCAATCGCGGCGGCGGATATCCTCTTTCTTCCATTCAAAAAGCCCGTGTCGCCCGCGGTTCGAGCGGAGTCAGGAGGATTTGCAGAACAAGTGTGTCAGCTGTCCGGGACCGCCGTGATCCTGGCTTAAGCACGAAGCGCAAGAAGGCGCGCTCTCCGGGCTTGGCACTCGACCGGGGGGAGTGCTAAAGTCGCCACTATATATAGAGAAATCGACATGACCCTGGACGCGCGTGCGGAAATCCTGCTGAAAACCCTGATCGAGCGATATATCGCCGAGGGTCAGCCCGTGGGCTCACGCACGCTGGCGCGTCAGGCGGGATTGGAGTTGTCGCCGGCCACAGTGCGCAACGTGATGGCCGACCTCGAGGACATGGGGCTGGTGCGTTCGCCGCACACCTCGGCCGGGCGCGTACCCACGGAGCGCGGCTATCGCGTGTTTGTGGATACCCTGCTCAAGGTAAAGCCCCTGAATGCGGGCGAACTGTACAAGCTCGAACATGAACTTCTTGCCAATCACGATCCCCATCACCTGATCGAAAACGCTTCGCATATCCTGTCCGAGATCTGCAATCTCGCCGGCATCGTGACGGCGCCGCGGCGCGAGGAGCAACTGGCCTTCCGCCACATCGATTTCATGAGTCTTTCGGGCCAGCGCATCCTGGTGATCCTCGTGACCCAGGACGGACAGGTGCACAACCGGATTATCCAGGCGGAGCGCGAGTATTCGCCGGCCGAACTGGTGCAGGCCGCCAACTACTTCAACGAAACCTACTCCGGCGTATCGATGAACGACGTGAAGCGTGCCTTGCTGAGCGAAATCCAGCAGGCCAGCGACGACATGCAGCGCATCATGCAGGTCGCGGTGCGCATGGCGCGCGCGGCCCTGAGCACCGAGGAAGAGCCCGAGGAACTGGTGGTCAGCGGCGAATCCAAGCTGATGGATTTCCCGGAACTCGGCGATGTGCGCAAGCTGCGTAAACTGTTCGACGCCTTCACCGCCAAGAGCGACCTGCTGCAGCTGCTGGACCAGAGCATGCGCGCCGGCGGCGTGAAGATTTTCATCGGTTCGGAATCGGGTTACGAGGTGCTGGCCGACTGCAGCGTGGTCACGGCACCTTATAGCGCGGATGGCCGCATCGTCGGAACCCTCGGGGTGGTCGGCCCCACCCGCATGGCCTATGAGCAGGTGATTGCCATGGTCGACATCACCGCGCGGCTTTTGAGCGGCGCGCTGAGCAGCGGCGAGCGCGCCAACCGGCTTGAATCCACCAACCGTTAGCCCCAGAGTAATCCCAGTCGCGCGCCAGCGCGCTCGGCTCGCTCCCCTCTCCCTTCGGGAGAGGGGATGGGGGTGAGGGATGATCTCCCTCACCCTTTGCCCTCTCTCAGGGGGAGAGGGAAGTTAAGTGAGAATCTCCATCTTGGTTGGATGGGGATGAGGGGTTAGGGTGGAACTTGAGGTATTTATTATGGAGGTAGTTAATGGTGAGCGAATATATGGAGGTAGTTAATGGTGAGCGAATATAAGGAAGCCCCGAGCGACCCGGCGGAGGACAAAACCGCGACACCGGGGCCGGAGGCAGGCGCGGCGCACGATCTGGAGACGGTCCCGGAGATCGATCAACTGCGCGCCGAGCTGGAACAGGCACGCACCGAGGCCGGGGAAAATCTGGACCGGTTTCTGCGTGCCAAGGCCGAAGCGGAAAATATCCGCCGGCGTGCCGAGGCAGACGTCACGGCCGCGCACAAATACGCCCTGGATCGTTTCGCCGCCGAAATCATTTCCGTCCGTGACAGTCTGGACCTGGCGCGGATGGTGGAGCTGCCGAAAGACACGAGCCCGGCGGTGCGAAAGATGCATGAAGGTCTGGACCTGACCCTGAAACTCATGGACAGTGTTTTCCAGAAATTCGGCGTGACGCTGCTGGACCCGAAGGGACAGAAGTTCGACCCCGAACGGCATCAGGCCATCAGCATGGTGGATTCCGTCGAGGTGCCGCCGAACCATGTGGTCAACGTGGTGCAGAAGGGCTATCTCCTGAACGACCGGCTGCTGCGCCCGGCCATGGTGGTCGTGGCCCGGGCCGCCCCGGCCCCGGACAAGCCGGCCGGCGAGGCTTGAAAAGCCCCGGGCCAACCCCATTTTGAAAGCTAGAAATACACCTAATACTGGAACTTTGAGGCAATAACACATGGCGAAAATCATCGGTATAGACCTGGGCACGACCAACTCCTGTGTCGCGATCATGGAAGGCGACAAGGTGCGCGTGATCGAAAACAGCGAAGGCGACCGCACCACGCCGTCGATCGTGGCATACACCGACGACGCCGAAGTGCTGGTGGGCCAGGTGGCCAAGCGCCAGGCGATCACCAATCCCGCCAACACGCTCTATGCGATCAAGCGTCTGATCGGGCGCAAGTACGAGGACGAAGTCGTGCAGCGCGACATCAAGATGGTCCCGTACAAAATCGTCAAGGCCAAGAACGGCGACGCTTGGGTGCAGATCAAGGACAAGGCCATGGCGCCGCAGGAAATTTCCGCGCGCGTGCTGCAGAAAATGAAAAAGACCGCTGAGGATTATCTCGGCGAGGAAGTGAAGGAGGCGGTCATCACCGTGCCGGCCTACTTCAACGATTCCCAGCGCCAGGCGACCAAGGACGCCGGGCGCATCGCCGGTCTCGACGTCAAACGCATTATCAACGAACCGACCGCCGCGGCTCTCGCCTATGGCATGGACAAGAAGCCGGGCGATTCCAAGATCGCGGTCTATGACCTCGGCGGCGGCACGTTCGATATTTCCATCATCGAGATTGCCGAAGTCGACAAGGAACATCAGTTCGAAGTGTTGTCCACCAACGGTGACACTTTCCTCGGTGGCGAGGACTTCGACAAACGCATCATCGATTACCTCGCGGACGAATTCAAAAAGGACGCCGGCGTGGACCTGCACAAGGACCCGCTCGCGCTGCAACGCCTGAAGGACGCCGCGGAAAAGGCCAAGATCGAATTGTCCTCGAGCCAGCAGACCGAAGTGAACCTGCCGTACATCACCGCCGACGCCAGTGGTCCGAAGCATCTCAATATCAAGATGACGCGCGCCAAACTCGAAGCGCTGGTCGAGGACCTGATCCAGAAGACCATCGAGCCGTGCAAGGTTGCGCTCAAGGACGCCGGACTCAAGGCTTCCGAGATCGACGACGTCATTCTAGTAGGCGGCCAGACGCGCATGCCCAAGGTGCAGCAGCTGGTGAAGGATTTCTTCGGCAAGGAGCCGCGCAAGGACGTGAACCCGGACGAAGCGGTCGCCGTCGGCGCCGCGATTCAGGGCGGCGTGCTGGGCGGACAGGTGAAGGACGTGCTGTTGCTCGACGTCACGCCGCTGTCGCTCGGCATCGAGACGCTGGGCGGCGTCATGACCAAGCTGATTCAGAAGAATACGACCATCCCGACCAAGGCGTCGCAGGTGTTCTCCACCGCCGACGACAGCCAGACGGCGGTGACGGTGCACGTGTTGCAGGGCGAGCGCGAGATGGCCGCGGGCAACAAGTCGCTCGGGCGTTTCGACCTCGGCGACATTCCGCCGGCGCCGCGCGGCATACCGCAGATCGAGGTCGTGTTCGACATCGACGCCAACGGCATCCTGCACGTGTCGGCCAAGGACAAGGCCACCAACAAGGAAAACAAGATCACCATCAAGGCCGGATCGGGCCTGAGCGAGGCCGAAATCCAGCAGATGGTGAAGGACGCCGAGGCGCACGCCGAGGAAGACCACAAGGCGCGCGAGCTTGCCGAAGCGCGCAACCATGGCGACAGCTTGGTGCACAGCGTGCGCAAGTCCATGAAGGAAATGGGCGAGAAGCTGGACGCCGCGGAGAAGGAAAAGATCGAGGCCGCGATCAAGGAGCTCGAGGAAGCCACGCGCGGCGACGACAAGGACGTCATCAAGAAAAAGACTGACGCGCTGATGGAAGCCTCGCACAAGATGGCCGAGCAGATGTACGCCCAAGCCAAGGCCGCGGAGTCGGCGGGCGCTGCGGAAACCGCGGGCGCGGAAAAGGCCGAAGCCAAGGAAAAGGAAAACGTGGTAGACGCCGAATTCGAGGAAGTGAAAGAGAACAAAGGCAAGAAGTAACCATCGCTTGCTCGGGAGACGAGGGCACAGTGGGCGTCGCGATTGACCACTGTGCCTTTGCTGTTTGAAGGCCGGACATTCATGCGGGACAGGTAGCACGAATGGGGAAAGAAGATTACTACAAGATACTCGGCGTGGAACGCAACGCCTCGGAGGCCGACATCAAGAAGGCCTACCGGCGTTTGGCGATGAAACATCATCCGGACCGCAATCCGGACAAGTCCGCCGAGGCCAAGTTCAAGGAGGCCAAGGAGGCCTACGAGATTCTTTCCGACGCGCAGAAGCGCGCCGCCTACGACCAGTTCGGGCACGCCGGCGTCGATCCGGCGGCGGCCGGCGGGGCGGGTGGATTTTATTCCGCGCGCGGCGGCGGCAACTTCGCCGATATTTTCGGCGACGTGTTTGGCGACATTTTTGGCGGCGGCGGTCGTGGCCGCGGCGGCGCGCAGGTGTTTCGCGGCGCCGATCTGCGCTACAGCCTCGAACTCTCACTCGAAGACGCGGTCAAGGGCACGGAGGTTCGCATTCGCGTGCCGGCAATGGAAACCTGCGAGACCTGCAAGGGCAGCGGTTCCAAGCCAGGTACCTCGTCCACGATCTGCCGCACCTGCGCCGGCCACGGCCAGGTGCGCATGCAGCAGGGTTTCTTTTCGATCCAGCAGACCTGCCCCAACTGCCACGGCAGCGGCAAGACCATCACCGATCCCTGCCCGACCTGCCACGGCGCGGGCCGCGTGCAACACACCAAGACGCTGTCCGTGAAGGTTCCCGCCGGCGTGGACGAAGGTGACCAGATCCGGCTCGCGGGCGAAGGTGAAGCCGGCGAGAACGGCGGCCCGCCGGGCGATCTCTATGTGCAGGTGCGGCTCAAACCCCACACGCTTTTCAAGCGCGAACAGGACGATCTCTATTGTGAAATGCCGGTGAGCTTCGCCACCGCGGTGCTGGGCGGCGACCTCGAAGTGCCGACTCTCGACGGCCGCGCCTCGATCAAGGTTCCGGCCGGCACCCAGAGCGAGAAACTGTTCCGCCTGCGTGGCAAGGGCGTGCGTAACGTGCGCAGCGGCCAGACCGGCGACCTCTACTGCCGCATCAGCGTCGAAACTCCGGTGAACCTGACCGCGAAGCAGAAGGAATTGCTGCAGGAATTCGAGAAATCGGTGAAAGAGGGCGGCGCACGCCATAATCCCAGAGAGGCGTCCTGGGTCGATAAACTGAAGAGCCTTCTTGGTTAATCACCTACTGCGCGCCCGCGAGCGACTCGCGACGGTCGCATCCTTATCGCTATCGCGATGTGGCCCCTGCTCCCTACTCGCGCTCGTCGCGCCACAGCCCTCGCGAAGTTTCCTGGATCGCCAAACTAAGAACCAAATTGAGCCTGGCCCCTTTAATTCCTTTAATTTAAGCATGTCCTTTTTCCTGAGATGGTGGTACGTCCCTTGCCAAGGTTGAAACTTCGCCCGAAACGTTTCGCAACAGCGCTCAACTTTTATCCAAGCTTTTTCAAGGCAGTTGAGGAACGCTCTCCACTCCGCTTCAAATTCATCGAACGATTTTGCATTTCTCATTCCTTCAATTTTTTTGGCTGCGGCCTGTAGTTCAGCGCGAGGGTATTTGAGCGGATCGTTCGTCATTAAATGTTTTTGTCCTAACCAAAAGTAGACACCCGAAAAAACGCTTTATTTTTAGATGTCATGGTGTCTAAGAACTCGTATCTCGTCAAATCATTCCGTCACTTACAGTTCGTAGGGTGCGTAAAAGCGGGGCGTTGCACACCGTGACGGTGGATTCGGTGCGCTTCGCTATCGCTCAGCACACCCTACACTGTTTAGTTTTTTTCGAGTCCCCGTAGCCGCCGCCGAGCATCGCAGCCCGCCTCGGGGGTGTCGCGAGACTTTTGATCGAGCCCGAGGCGCGTTGTATAGCGCCCGGCGAGTTAGGCGAGCGCCGGGGCGGGCGAGAAGCGGAGGAGGAAGTCGACGGCTCCGGGGTGTCTTTTCTTTTGGTGACTTTTCTTTGGACAAGCAAAGAAAGGTCACCCAGGGTGCAGGGGCGGAGCCACCCGCAATTAGCTGTTGAGATCGCGCGCAAGGCGCGCGATACCATTTAAAGCCTGGATGTCCGCCTACGCGGACATGACGGCATGATTGAATTCCCGCCTTCGCGGGGGTGACAGCATCTATATATACCGCTTTCAATTTACGCCAACCAAATCACGCGTTACGATGCACATATAACAACTAACGGACTCATCCCATGATCAATATCGCCATCACCGGCGCCGCCGGCCGCATGGGCCGCACGCTAATCGAAACCTGCGCCCGCGCCGAAGGCCTGCGCCTGAGCGCCGCCGTCGAGCGCCCCGGGAGCGCGACCCTCGGCCGCGACGCCGGTGAGCTCAACGGCATCGGCAAGCTCGGAGTCACTCTTGTTTCCGCGCTTGACGATCTGGATTTCGACGTGCTCATCGACTTCACCAGTCCGGTGGCCACGCTCGCCAATCTCGAATTCTGCCGCAAGCACAAGAAGAAAATCGTCATCGGCACCACCGGACTGAACGATACCGGCAAGCAGAACATCGCCGCGGCGGCCAGGGACATCGCCATCGTGTTCGCGCCCAACATGAGCGTGGGCGTGAACCTGTGCTTCAAGCTGCTCGAAACCGCGGCGCGCGTGCTCGGCGACGACGTGGACGTGGAAATCACCGAAGCGCATCACCGCTACAAGGCCGATGCGCCGTCGGGCACGGCGCTGCGCATGGGCGAGGTGGTGGCGCAGGTACTGAAGCGCGATCTGAAGGAGTGCGCTGTTTACGAGCGGCACGGCCTAACCGGCGAACGCACGCGCAAGACGATTGGATTCTCCAGCATCCGCGCCGGCGACATCGTCGGCGATCACACGGTGCTGTTCGCCGGCGGCGGCGAGCGTGTCGAGATCACGCACCGCGCCGAATCGCGCATGACCTTCGCCAACGGCGCGTTGCGCGCCGCGCGCTGGCTGGCGGACCGCAAGACCGGACTATATGATATGCAGGACGTGCTGGGGCTGCGCTAAAGCAGACGGAGACAGTAAATGGGCAAAGCGGCGTTGTTGATTCTTTCAGTCCTGGTGCTGGCGGGATGCTCGACGACCGGCAATAAAACCCCGAGTCTCGACCAGACCCTCGCCGTCATGTCCAGCCCCACTACGCGCTCGATCGCCAGCATCGCCCGCAGCAGCGATCCCAAGATCGCCCTCAAGGAAAGCTTCAAGAGCCGCAAGTCGGTTTACGAGTCGAATCCCTACGCGCTGGTGCAGGACGTGCGCACCATCAAGCGCGATTACGACAACCTGGTGGCGCTGCTGACCGGCAAGGTCACGAAGACCTGGGGCAAGAAGGAAGTGAAGCTGCCCTCGCGCGTGCAATATATAAAGTACACGCAAAACTACATGAGCCGCGCCGTGGTGGATTTCGACGCCGGCCTGGTGACGGTCGAGACGCTGGACGACAAGGACCCGCGCATCAGCCTGAAGAACGCCATCGTCACCACGCTGCTCACGCCCAACGATCCGCGCGCCGTGGATCTTTTTTCCGACAGCGGCATCACGCTTACGAGCGAAAAAGAGCCATATCTGCTCGGGTTGGTCGTCGATCAGAATAAAAAGCCAGTTGCCACGCCCGTCGACGCCGAGGGTTTCGCCGATTATCTGCTTCAGGCGCAGACCGCGACGCGCGAGATTGAACTCGACGGCGCCAAGAAGAACGCGTTGTACGTGAAAATTCCAATGGTGGCGAATTTCGAGAACAAGCAGGCCGAGAAATACAGCCATTTCGTCGAACAGTTCGCTTCGAAGTTCCAGATCAGCCCGAGCCTGGTGTACGCCATCATCCGAACGGAAAGTAATTTCAACCCGTTCGCTGTCAGTTCCGCGCCGGCCTACGGCCTGATGCAATTGGTCCCCGGCAGCGGCGGCCGCGAGGCCTACCGGCACGCCAAGGGTTCGGACGAGATTCCGTCGAAGCAATATCTGTTCGACGCGCAGAACAATATCGAACTCGGTGCTGCGTATCTCAGCGTGCTTACCTACAAGCAGCTCGAACCGGTCGCCAACGAGGTGTCGCGGGAGTATTGCGTGATCTCGGCCTACAATACCGGTCCGAGCAACGTGCTGCGCACTTTTTCCAAGGACAAGGTCGCGGCCGTGAACACCATCAACAGCCTGCCGCCTTCTGGCGTGTATCAGAAATTGCGTTCAAATCTTCCGTATGAAGAAACCCGCCAGTATTTGCACAAGGTAGTCAATTACCGCAAGCAGTTTGTCACCAAGGCGAATTGAACGTTTCATCGAGCATCAAGGAGAGAGCCATGCGTAACAAATTCATTTTGCCGTTGTTTCTGATCGCGTCCACCCTGCTTGGCGGCTGCGGCTACAACACGCTGCAGACCACGGACGAACAGATCAAGGCCGGCTGGGCCGAGGTGTTGAATCAGTACCAGCGCCGCGCCGACCTGGTGCCGAACCTGGTGAACGTGGTGAAGGGATACGCCGCGCATGAAAAGGACGTGCTCACGCGCGTGACCGAAGCGCGCGCCAAGGTCGGTACGATCCAGGCGACCCCGGATCTTATTAATGATGAACAGGCGTTCGCCAAGTTCCAGGCGGCGCAGGGCGAACTGAGTTCGGCGCTGTCGCGCCTGCTCGCGGTGTCGGAGAATTATCCGCAGCTCAAGGCCGACGGCCTGTTCCGCGATTTGCAGGCTCAGCTCGAGGGCACGGAGAACCGCATCACCGTGGCGCGCAATCGCTACATCCGGGCGGTGCAGGCGTACAACGTCACCGTTCGCCAGTTCCCGAGCAACCTGACGGCGATGCTCTTCGGTTACAAGGTGAAACCGAGCTTCACCGTGGAAAATGAAAAGGAAATCGCCAAGCCGCCCAAGGTCGACTTCGGTGGCACACCGCCGCCTTCGCCGACCAGCGCCGGTTACCAGTAGTTCGCTTCTCGCTGATGACATGAGAGCGCCGACATGAAGGTGCTCGCGCGTGGGCTATGTCTCCTGGCGCTTTTTCTCACGAGCCTCGCGGTTCACGCTGAAGTGGCGGTGCCGCCGCTCAAGGCGCGCATCACTGACCTGACCGGCACGCTCTCGCCATCACAACGCGATACGCTCGAACGTGAACTCCAGGCGTTCGAGAGCCGCAAGGGCAGTCAGATCGCGGTGCTGATCGTTCCCACCACGCAGCCCGAAGCCATCGAACAATATTCCCTCCGCGTCGCCGAGGCATGGAAACTCGGGCGCAAAGGCATCGATGACGGCGTGCTGTTGCTCGTCGCCAAGGACGACCGTGAATTGCGCATCGAGGTTGGCTACGGACTTGAAGGCGTGATACCCGATGCCGTGGCCAAGCGCGTGGTCAGCGAGATCATTATTCCTTTTTTCAAACAGGGCGATTTCTACGGAGGCATCCACGCCGGCGTTGCCCGTTTGATCCGGCTCGTCGACGGCGAGCCCTTGCCGCCGCTACAGGCACGGGACAATTCCTGGTCCGGCATCTTTGACTACGCGCCATTCATTATCATCGCGGCGTTTGTCGGCGGCGGCATGTTACGCGCGCTGTTCGGCCGGCTGATCGGCGGGTCCGTGGCCGGCGGTGTCACCGGGCTGATCCTCTGGTTCATTGCCGGTTCCGCGTTGATGGCGCTGATCGCCGGCATCGTCGTGTTCGTGCTGGTTATGGCCGCGGGCGTGCAGCTCGGTCCCTCGCGCTACGGCGGTTGGCCGGGTGGAGGCTATGGCGGCGGTTACGGCGGTGGGTGGAGCAGCGGCGGCGGGGGAGGTTTCAGCGGTGGAGGCGGTGGATTCGGAGGCGGCGGCGCCTCGGGGAAATGGTGATGAGTTTGCTGCGCGTGATTCGACATCTGTTCATGCCGCCGTGGCGGGTGCGCCTGGCATTTCCGGCGCTAACGTTGCACGCCATCGAGGCGGCCATCCACGAAAGCGAAGACACGCATGCCGGAGAAATCCGATTTGCCGTGGAGAGTGCTTTGCCGCTGATCCCGTTGTTGCGCGGTCAATCGGCGCGCCATCGCGCGCTCGAAGTATTTTCGCACTTGCGGGTATGGGACACGGAGCACAACAACGGTGTGTTGATTTATCTCCTGTTGGCGGATCATGACGTGGAGATCGTCGCCGACCGCGGCGTTCACGCGCACGTGGGTGGCGAGGCCTGGGAGAAAATTTGCCGCGAGATGGAAGTGTCATTCCGCGAGGGCAAGTTCGAGTCAGGCGTACTTCACGGCATACGCGCCATCAGCGCCCATCTCGTCCGGCATTATCCGGTACAGGGGAAAGGCAAGAACGAACTCGACAATAAACCGGTGGTGTTGTAGATAGTGCCCGAATCAGTCGCCCGTCGGGTAGATGTGGAACTCCTGGACTTTTCCCATGGCGGTCAGTGTTTCGGCCAGGCGCCGGTAGCTTTCCTTTCCTTTGGCACGGATCGTCATCTGGTATTCGAATATCTTGCCTTCATCGCCCAGCTGGTAACTCAGGTTCGCGACCGAAAACCCGTGCTGCGTGATCATGTCGCGCAACTCGGGTTCGGCCGGCGTTTCCTGGCGTTTGAAGCGCACTTGCAGGCGCGCGTAGTACTGCGAGGGCATGATCGCCTCGATCCAGCGGAACAGCGACAGCGTGCCCAGCGTCACCAGTGTTGTCACGATGGCCGGGAAATAAAAGCCGATGCCGAAGAGGATGCCGATCGCGGCGGTAATCCAGATGGACGCCGCGGTCGTCAGGCCGCGCACGGTGAGACCTTCCTTCATGATCACGCCGGCGCCGAGAAAACCGATGCCGGTCATGATACCCTGCGCCATGCGCGTCGGGTCCACGCGCACGGTTTCCAGCGGTACGCCCTTGAGCAGCTCCCATTGGTAGACGGTCAGCAGCATGAGCAGGCTCGAGGCGGTGCAGACCAGGGTATGGGTGCGAAATCCGGCCGGTCGGCCGTGATAGGTGCGTTCCAGCCCGATTAGGCCGCCCGCCAGCACCGCCAGACCCAGGTGCATCAGGATGGTGAGATATTCACGTTCCATGGAATTCAGTGTAGTCGTTAGCTCCGGCGCCGTGCCAAGCCGCGCCGGAAGAGCGCCGGAATCCGGCGTTGATTCCGGTCGGACTGTCCCGTAAAATTCCGGTTCAGCCGGAAACACCCTTTTTAGGCATTCAGAGCGGGAGAGAAGCACCCGAAGCGACAGGGGCCTCTCCCGTTTTTGTGCGCCTGCGCGCCGTGAGGTAAATGGTTTATGCCGTCTGCACTGCTTGCACTGGAAGATGGTTCTCTGTTCTACGGGGATTCCATCGGCGTTCCGGGGCAGGCGGTGGGCGAAGTGGTGTTCAACACCGCCATGACCGGCTACCAGGAAATCCTCACCGATCCCTCGTACGCGCGTCAGATTGTCACGCTGACCTATCCCCACATCGGCAACACCGGAGCCAATCCCGAAGACATGGAGTCCCCCGGCGTGTACGCCACGGGCCTCGTGATCCGTGACCTACCGCTCGCCCACAGCAACTTCCGCGCCACGGAATCGCTGGCGGAATTCATGCGCCGACAGAAGCTGGTCGGCATCGCCGGCATCGACACACGCCGACTGACCCGACTGTTGCGCGAGAAAGGCGCGCAGAATGGCTGCATCCTCGCGGTGGAAAAGGGCGGCAAGCTCGACAAGAAGGAGGCGCTGAAACTGGCGCGCGCGTTCCCAGGACTGAAGGGCATGGACCTCGCCAAGGTGGTGACCACCAGGAAACCCTACACGTGGGAAGAAGGTTTGTGGGAACTGGGCAAGGGCCATGCGCAGCAGGAACATCCCCGTTTTCATGTGGTCGCCTGCGACTACGGCATCAAGCGCAATATCCTGCGCATGCTGGCCGCGCGCGGTTGCCGGCTGACGGTAGTGCCGGCGCAGACCACGGCC
Organism: Sulfuricaulis sp.; assembly: GCA_035456865.1. GTDB lineage: Bacteria > Pseudomonadota > Gammaproteobacteria > Acidiferrobacterales > Sulfurifustaceae > Sulfuricaulis. The sequence continues at coordinate 5,005 of DATICK010000283.1, read as the reverse complement.
GAAGAGATATTAAAGATGAAGCCGGATGGCGTGTTTCTCTCAAACGGTCCCGGCGATCCCGAGCCATGCGCTTACGCCATCGAGGCGATCCGTCACATCATCGATACCGGCCTGCCGGTGTTCGGCATCTGCCTCGGCCATCAGCTCATGGGCCTTGCCTCCGGCGCGCGCACCATCAAGATGAAGTTCGGGCATCACGGCGCGAACCACCCGGTGCTGGAAGTCGCCTCCGGGCACGTCATGATCACCAGCCAAAACCATGGTTTCGCGGTGGATGAAGCCAGCCTCCCGCCGAACCTGCGCGTGACACACCGCTCGCTGTTCGATGGCTCGGTGCAGGGGCTGGAACGCACCGACAAACCGGCGTTTTGTTTCCAGGGGCATCCGGAAGCGAGCCCCGGACCGCATGACGTATCGCCGCTGTTCGACCGGTTTATCGAAATGATGGAACAAAAAACATCGCTAAGAACATCGGGCACGAGGAAGAAAGAGGAAAAGGTTTCTCTGTGATCTTCCGTGATGGAAATACCTGATTACCCATGCCAAAACGCACTGACATCAAAAGCATCCTGATTATCGGCGCCGGGCCGATCATCATCGGCCAGGGCTGCGAGTTCGACTATTCCGGGGCGCAGGCCTGCAAGGCGCTCAAGGAAGAGGGCTACCGCGTGATCCTGGTCAACTCCAATCCGGCCACCATCATGACCGATCCGGAGACGGCCGACGCCACCTATATCGAGCCGATTACCTGGCCGACAATCGCCAAAATCATCGAAAAGGAGCGCCCCGACGCGCTGCTGCCGACCATGGGTGGTCAGACCGCGCTCAACACCGCGCTCGATCTGGCGCGCGAGGGCGTGCTGGAAAAATTCGGTGTCGAGATGATCGGCGCGAAACGCGAGGCAATCGACAAGGCCGAGGACCGCGAGCTGTTCAAGAAGGCGATGGAGTCCATCGGCCTCAAGTGCGCGCGCGGCACAGTCGCGCACAGCATGGAAGAGGCGATGCAGGTACAGGCGGCCATTGGTTTCCCGGTCATCATCCGCCCCTCGTTCACGCTCGGTGGCACCGGTGGCGGTATCGCCTACAACAAGGACGAATTTGTCGCCATCTGCGAGCGCGGACTGGACGCGTCGCCGACGCGCGAACTGCTGATCGAAGAATCCATCATCGGCTGGAAGGAGTTCGAGATGGAGGTGGTGCGCGATCGCAAGGACAACTGCATCATCATCTGTTCGATCGAAAATTTCGATCCCATGGGCGTGCACACCGGTGATTCGATCACGGTCGCTCCGGCACAAACGCTGACCGACAAGGAATACCAGCTGATGCGCGATGCCTCCATCGCCTGCCTGCGCGAGATCGGCGTCGATACCGGTGGGTCGAACGTGCAGTTCGCCATCAACCCGAAAGACGGCAGCATGGTAATCGTGGAGATGAACCCGCGCGTCAGCCGCTCGTCGGCGCTGGCCTCCAAGGCCACAGGTTTTCCGATCGCCAAGGTCGCAGCCAAGCTCGCGGTCGGATACACGCTGGATGAACTGCGAAACGACATCACCGGTGGCGTGACCCCGGCATCGTTCGAGCCGACGATCGATTACGTGGTGACCAAGGTTCCGCGCTTTACCTTCGAGAAATTCACCAAGGCCGATCCCACGCTCACCACCCAGATGAAGTCGGTGGGCGAGGCAATGGCGATTGGAAGGACGTTCCAGGAATCGCTGCAGAAGGCGCTGCGTTCGCTCGAGACCGGCAGCTACGGGCTCGAATCCAGGCTCGATCCGGCGCAGGACAAGGACGAGACGCGCAAGCGCTTGACGACGGCGTTGCGCGTACCGGGCGCGGAACGGATCTGGCATCTGGCCGACGCCTTCCGTGCCGGCATGAGCCAGCAGGAAATTCACGAACTGTGTCACATCGATCCGTGGTTTCTGGCGCAGATCGAGGATCTGGTCGGCACCGAAAAGGCGATCGTGAAACACGGCAAGAAAAAGCCCTCGGCCGATACCTGGCGCGCCTGGAAGCGCAAGGGGTTTTCCGACCGCCGCCTGGCGCTGCTGATGGGGATAACGGAAAAGCAGGCACGCAAGTGGCGCCACGCGGCCAAAGTGCGTCCGGTATACAAGCGCGTCGATTCCTGCGCCGCCGAGTTTGCCTCCGCCACGGCCTACATGTACTCCACTTATGAAGAAGAGTGCGAGGCCGCTCCCGAGAAGAAGAAAAAGATCATCGTGCTCGGTGGCGGGCCAAACCGCATCGGCCAGGGGATTGAGTTCGATTATTGCTGCGTGCACGCCTCGTTTGCGCTCCGCGACGACGGCTTCCAGACCATCATGATCAATTGCAATCCGGAGACCGTGTCCACGGACTACGACACTTCCGACCGGTTGTATTTCGAGCCGCTGACGCTGGAAGATGTGCTTGAGATCGTTCATCTGGAGAAACCCGAGGGCGTAATCGTGCAGTACGGCGGCCAGACGCCGCTCAAGCTCGCCCACGGGCTGGATGAAGCCGGCGCGCCGATCATCGGTACCACCCCGGATTCGATCGACATTGCCGAGGACCGCGAGCGCTTCCAGAAGCTGATACACAAGCTGAAACTGGCACAGCCGCCGAACGCCACCGCCCGGACCACGCACGAGGCGGTGAAACTGGCCGACAAGATCGGATATCCGCTGGTGGTGCGTCCTTCCTACGTGCTCGGCGGGCGCGCGATGGAGATCGTGCATGCGCGCGAGGACCTGGAAACCTACATGCGCGTGGCGGTGCGCGTGTCCGAGGATTCGCCGGTACTGCTGGATCGATTCCTCAATGACGCAACCGAAGTCGACGTCGACGCCATCTCCGACGGCAAGCAGGTCGTGATCGGCGGCATCATGGAGCACATCGAGGAAGCCGGCGTGCATTCCGGCGATTCGGCCTGTTCGCTGCCGCCGTTTTCCCTGTCGAAGAAAATTCAGGATGAGCTGCGTCAACAGACCGTCAAAATGGCCAAGGCGCTCAAGGTCATCGGGCTGATGAACGTCCAGTTCGCCATTCAGAACGGCAAGGTATACGTGCTGGAAGTGAATCCGCGCGCGTCGCGCACGGTGCCGTACGTTTCCAAGGCCACCGGCCGGCCACTGGCCATGATCGCGGCACGCTGCATGGTCGGGCAGTCGCTGACGAAACAGCGCGTGACGGAAGAGATTGTGCCTTCCTATTATTCGGTCAAGGAGGCCGTGTTCCCGTTCATCAAATTCCCCGGCGTGGACACGATACTCGGGCCCGAGATGAAATCCACCGGCGAGGTCATGGGCGTGGGAAGGAGCTTCGGCGAGGCCTTCACCAAGTCCCAGATCGCCGCGGGCAGCCCGATTCCGAACAGCGGGCGCATGTTTATCAGCGTGCGCGACCCCGATCAGAAGGGCGTGGTCGCCGTGGCGCGCTACTTCAGCCAGCACGGGTTCGAGATCCTCGCCACCCGCGGCACGGCCGCGGTGCTGGAGCAGGGGGGCGTGGCTGCGCGCGCGGTCAGCAAGCTGTCCGAGGGACGGCCGAACATTATTGACATGATCATGAACGACGAGATTGATATAATCATCAATACCGTTTCGGACAAGCAAAGCCTCGCCGATTCCTACGCCATCCGCCGCGAGGCGCTGCAGCACAAGGTGACGAACTACACCACGCTGGCCGCCGCGCGCGCTGCCTGCGAGGCACACCGTGCGGCCGGGGATATTCGCGTTAATCGGCTACAGGATCTGCACAAGGAATTGGCAGTATGAGCAGGGCGATGAGGTGGTGGGCATGAAAAAAACGCCGATGACTATTACCGGTGCGGAAAAGCTGAAGATCGAACTTCACCGCCTGAAGACGATGGAGCGTCCACGCATCATTCAGGCTATCGCCGATGCACGTGCGCACGGTGATCTTTCGGAAAACGCCGAATACCATGCGGCCAAGGAGCAGCAGGGCTTTGTCGAGGGGCGCATCGCCGAGCTCGATTTGAAGCTCGCCACCGCGCAGGTCATTGACCCGAAAACAGTCAACGCCGACGGCCGGGTAGTGTTTGGCGCCACGCTCAGTCTTAAGGATGAAAAGTCGGGTAAGGAAGTGACTTACCAGATTGTCGGCGATTTCGAGGCCAACATTGCGCAAGGCATGATTTCCATCAGCTCACCCATTGCCCGCGCGCTTATCGGCAAGGAACTGGGCGACGTGGTCGAGGTGCCGGTGCCGGGTGGCGTACACTCTTACGAAATTCTGGACATCCGGTACGTTTGAGTCCCCGTCGCTTTCTTTAATCCGTAATACCATTTATTCAGGGAGTTTCAGGCGCGGTTTTTCCGCCGGGCGATAAATGACCGCCATGCGTCCGATTTCCTGCACGGCATCGGCCCCGGCGGACGCGCAGATCCTTTTCAGCATTTCCGAGCGCGCCTCGCGCTCCACGCCCGGCAGCCGGATTTTGATCAGTTCATGATGCCCGAGCGCCAGTTCGATTTCCTTAATCACCGCCGCGGTGATGCCGGCGTTGCCTACCTGCACCACGGGCTTGCGGTGATGGGCCAGGGCCTTCAGATGTTGTCGCTGTTTTACGTTCAATGCCATAAATGAAGCCCTACTCGCTGTGCTCGTTCGTCTTGTCATATGACGAGAAGCCCTACTCGCTACGCTCGTTCGTCCTGATATAAGACATGGAAGCCATATTCGCTTCGCTCATTCGTCTTGTCATCATATAATGATCGCCATACGAGTCCCATGAATCCGCGCATCATACCGCAGCGCCGTCCATCCCCCCATGTCCCGCACTAAAAGCAGCCAGCGCTGGCTGGCGCGTAATGCCAAGGACAAATACGTCAAACGCGCGCGCCAGGAAGGAGCCCGTTCGCGCGCGATCTACAAGCTCGAGGAAATTGACCGCCAGGATCGTCTGCTGCAGCCGGGCATGACGGTGGTTGATCTGGGCGCCGCGCCCGGAGGCTGGTCCCAGTACGTCAAAAGCCGGGTGGGCGACTCGGGA
>DATICK010000282.1:0-3969 GCA_035456865.1 Sulfuricaulis sp. | reverse complement strand
GAAAGCAATCCGCCCATGATGGTGGCGCCGGCGCGCGAGATGCCGGGAAAAAGCGAGACGGTCTGGGCGATGCCGATCTTCAGGGCATCGAACGGGCCGAGGTCTTCCATGCTGTTCACGCGCACGCGCAACGGCAGGCGTTCGATGACCAGGATCAGAATGCCGCCAACGATGAGCGCGCCCGCCACGGTCAACGGATTAAAAAGGTAGGTTGTAATCGTTTTATGCAGCAACAAGCCTGCCACCGCGGCAGGCAAGAAGGCAATGAACAGGTTTAGCATGAAACGCTGCTCGTGCCGGCTGCCGATGCCGGTGATCAGGTGTCCGACGCGGACTCGATAATCCCAGACCACGCCGAGAATTGCTCCGAGCTGGATGACGATTTCGAAGACCTTGCCTTTTTCGTCGTTGAAATTGAGCAGATCTCCCACGATGATCAGGTGGCCCGTGGAGGAGACCGGCAAAAATTCTGTCAGGCCTTCGACAATACCGAGAATGACTGCCTTGATCAGAAGAGCAAGTTCCATGCGTGTTGCTTTCCCGTTTTATATTTGTGTGAAAGATAGTGGATGTCCACGCACACCGTCGCGGATTTTTCCGCGATCGAACGCCACCTGCCCACCGACAATGGTGTAGATCGGCCATCCGGTGAGTTTGCGCCCGTCAAACGGCGACCAGCGGACCCGGGTAAACATTTCTTCATTGCGTACAGGCCGGGTATGCTCCATGTCCACGAGCGTGAGATCGGCGTCCCAGCCTTCGAGAATCTTTCCCTTGTTGCGGATACCGTAGGCCTCGGCCGGGCCGTGACACATCCATTTCTGGATTTCCGCCAGCGTGCAGCGTCCCGCCTTCATCTCTGTCAGCATCAGCGGCAGCGAGGTTTCCACCCCCGGCATGCCAGCCGGCGATTGCGGATAGGGTTTGTGCTTCTCCTCCAGCGTGTGGGGCGCATGGTCGGTGGCGATGAAGTCGATCGCGCCATCGTGCAGCCCGGCCCAGAGCGCGGCGTTGTCCTCCGCGCGGCGGATCGGCGGATTCATCTGCACCAGCGCGCCGAGCCTCGCATAGTCGTTCACATTGAGCAGCAGGTGGTTGGGGATGACCTCGGCGGTCACCCAGGGGGGCTTGTCGCGCCGCAGGAGTTCCACTTCGTCGCGGGTGGAGAGATGCAGGATATGCAGCCGGCGGCGGTATTTCCGGGAAAGTGTCAGCGCCAATTCCGTCGCCAACAGCGCACTCTGGTTGTCGCGGATGTCGGAATGCACCGCCACGTCAGACCGGCCCTTGAACTGTTCGCGGCGCGCGCGGATGCGCGCCTCGTCTTCGGCGTGCACCGCAATCAGGCGCGAGCCGTTGGCGAAGATCCGTTCCAGATCCTCCGCCTTGTCCACCAGCAGGCTGCCGGTACTCGCGCCCATGAAAATCTTGATGCCGCAGACCGGGCTGGCGCGGTTGATCTCGTCAAGATTGTCGGGGGTGGCGCCGATAAAGAAGCCGTAGTTGGCGACGCATTTCTCCGCCGCGCGCCGAAGCTTGTCGTCGAGTGCCGCCTGATTGCTGGTGGTTGGATCGGTGTTAGGCATCTCCAGAAAACTGGTGACACCGCCCTTGACTGCAGCGCGCGAGCCGGAGCCGAGGTCTTCCTTGTATTCCTTTCCGGGTTCGCGGAAATGTACCTGCGGGTCGATGACCCCCGGGAGCAGGAGATTCCCACCGGCCTCCAAGGTTTCGTCCGCCGCCGAGCTGATCTGCGGGGCGATGCGCTCGATCACACCATCGTGGCACAGCAGGTCGCCTTCGAAGACTGATCCGTCCGGGCGCGCGAGGCGGGCGTTGCGGATCAGTAGCTTGGGCAAAGGCGATCTCGGTCCGGAGAAATTATCGAGGAAGTATTGGCGGGAATGTTAATGTCAGAAAGCCGGGATCAACCCATCTGCTTTTCGCGGATTTCGTCGAGCGTCTTGCAGTCGATGCAGAGCTCGGCCGTCGGGCGGGCTTCCAGGCGCTCAACGCCGATCTCGACACCGCAGACTTCGCAGTAACCGTAATCGCCGGTGTCGATACGATCGATGGACTCATCGATCTTCTTGATGAGTTTGCGTTCGCGATCGCGCGATCGCAGTTCGAGCGACATGTCGGTTTCCTGGCTCGCGCGGTCGTTCGGATCGGGCGGATTTTCCGGCACGTCGCGCATCTGCTGCACGGTGCGGGAAATCTCTTCCTCCAATTCAGATTTCCAGGCGTTCAGCACGGAACGGAAATGCTCCTGCTGTTTTTTGTTCATGTATTTCTCGCCCTTCTTCGCCACGTAGGGTTTCATGCCCGAAACGGGAGAGACGGATTGTTCCTTTTCCTTCTTTTTTCTGGCTGACATGCTTCAACTCCTGCAATAATGTACCCCCGGAAGGGTGGGGGGTAAAAAAATAAGCGCGAATCTATACCAGAATCCCCCGGGGGTCGCAACCGTTAGAGTATAGACACGGCGAGTAGCGCTGCCGTTACGACAGATTTACCGGGGTTTTGGTGACAATTTCATGGCACTCGAGGCATTGATCTTTGATGTGGACGGGACCCTGGCCGACACCGAGCGTGACGGACACCGGGTGGCATTCAACCAGGCATTCGCCGAGGCCGGGCTGGATTGGTGCTGGGACATGGAACTGTACGGCGAGTTGCTGGCGGTCACCGGTGGCAAAGAACGCATGCGTTATTACGTCGACCGGTATCGCCCGGACTACGTGAAGCCAGCCGATTTCGAAGCGCTAGTGGCGCGGCTGCACGCCGCCAAGACGCGTCATTACACGGCGCTGCTGGGACGGGGAGGCATCCCGCTGCGGCCGGGCGTGCGGCGCCTGCTTGAGGAGGCACGTGCTCGCGGCGTGCGCCTGGCCATTGCCACGACCACCACACCGGACAATGTTTCCGCACTGTTGCGCCACGCCGTTTCACCCGAGGCCGTTTTATGGTTTGAGGTCATCGGCGCGGGCGATGTGGTTGCGGCGAAAAAGCCGGCGCCTGATATCTATTATTATGTACTCAATCGATTGCGTCTCTCGCCGGCGCAGTGCATGGCATTCGAGGATTCGGAAAATGGGCTGCGCGCGGCGCAGGCGGCAGGCCTCAAGACCGTAATAACGGTGAATGACTACACGCGCGCCCATGATTTTCACGGCGCAGCCATGGTGCTCGATCATCTCGGCGAGCCCGGTCGGCCGTTTCAAGTGTTGTCCGGATGTGCGGTGAATGGCGCAACCTGTATCGATCTCAAACTGCTGGGGCAGTTACAGGCTGACGCATGAAGCCATTTGCCAGACGCCTGAGCCGCATCGAGCCGTTTCACGTGATGGATATCCTGGCGCGCGCCCGCGCCATGGAAGCGCAGGGGCGGTCCATCATCCATATGGAGATTGGCGAACCGGACTTCCCGACCGCGGAGGGCATCGTGCAGGCCGGCGTCGCGGCGCTCCAGGCCGGACATACCCACTACACGCCCGCGCTCGGCCTGCCCGAACTGCGCGTGGCCATCGCCGCCAGTTATCCTGCTCATGCGCGTCCCGATCCCGCGCGGGTCGTGGTGACGCCTGGCGCCTCGGGCGCGCTGCAATTGATTTTCGCCAGCTTAATCAATCCCGGCGATCAAGTACTCATGGCCGATCCGGGTTACCCCTGCAACCGCCATTTTGTGCGTCTGTTCGAGGGGGAGGCGGTGAGCATCCCCGTGGATGCTGCGACGGCGTATCAACTCAACGCCGATCTGATCCGTCGTCACTGGACAAATCGCACGGTGGCGGTACTGCTCGCTTCGCCCTCCAATCCCACCGGCACGCTGATATCCGGCAACGAGATGGCGGAGATCGTGCGAGCCGTGACGGAACTTGGCGGCGTGCTGATCGTGGATGAAATCTACCACGGATTGGTATACGGAGAAGAAGCGGTGACGGCCCTGTCGCATTCACCGGAGTTATT
>DATICK010000281.1:0-22354 GCA_035456865.1 Sulfuricaulis sp. | reverse complement strand
GAGGTCCCGACGGTCGAAATCCGTCAGACCGCGCCGGAAGCGGTGAAACGCCCGGTGAACGGCCCGTCTTCCTATGCCGCAGCCGTGGACAAGGCCTCGTCCGCGGTGGTCAACATCAACACCGCCAAGGTCGTGACGGTGCGGCCGCATCCGTTCTTCGACGATCCGGTGTTTCGTCAGTTCTTCGGCGGCGCGGACAACCTGATCACCCCACGCAAGCGCGTCGAAACCAGCCTCGGCTCCGGCGTCATCATGAGCGAGCAGGGCTTCATCCTCACCAACCATCATGTCATCCAGGGCGCCGATGCGATCCAAGTCTCACTGCAGGACGGCCGGATGGCGCAGGCCAAATTGGTGGGCAGCGATCCGGACACGGATGTGGCGGTGCTGAAAATCGATTTGAAGAAATTGCCGGTCATCACACTCGGTCATTCCGACAATCTGCGCGTCGGCGACGTGGTGCTGGCCATCGGCAATCCCTTCGGCGTGGGACAGACCGTGACCATGGGCATCGTCAGCGCCACCGGCCGCAACAAGCTCGGCATCAACACCTTCGAGAACTTCATCCAGACCGACGCCGCGATCAATCCCGGCAACTCCGGCGGCGCGCTGGTCGACGCCGAGGGTAATCTCGTCGGGATCAATACTGCCATTTTCTCCCGCAGCGGCGGTTACCAGGGAATCGGCTTCGCCATCCCGACCAGCCTGGCCGAAGACGTAATGAAGGAAATTCTGCAACACGGCCGGCCGGTTCGCGGCTGGCTCGGGGTCGAGGCGCAAGCGATCACGCCGCAGATCGCCCGCGCCCTCGAACTCGACGACACCCGGGGCGTGGTGGTGGTCGGCGTGGTGCGCGACGGACCGGCGCACCGCGCGGGCCTGCAACCGGGGGACGTGATCGTCGCCATCGACGGCGAGAAAATCACCGAGGCGCGCCAGGCTCTGCTCGCCATCTCCAGCCGCAAGCCCGGGAACCGCGTGAAACTGGAAGTGCTGCGCAATGGAAAATCGCTGACGCTGGAGGCCACCGCCATCGAACGTCCGGCACGGGCGGCGTTGACCGAGTAAAAGCTGCGCTGGGGTCACGCCGCGCAGGATCTTATTTTTTCCTGTCCCTGCCCTTTTCCGTGCCGCTATAAGCGTGATCGTTTTTCTTGAACTCGGCCTCGATTTCTTCATCGGTCAGATCGCGCCTTCCGCTGTCCACCGCGGCATCGGCGGCGCGTTTCATGCGTCGCGCCACAAACAGTCCGATCTCGAACAATATGATCATCGGGATAGCGAGGAAGAACTGCGAGAAAATATCCGGCGGCGTGAGCACTGCCGCCACGATAAACGCCCACAGGATCACGTAGGGACGCTTGCTGGCGAGCGTATCGGGATTGATCACCCCCATGCGCGCGAGCAGCACCACCGCCACCGGCACCTCGAAGGCGATGCCGAAGGCGAAAAACATCGAGAACACGAAATCCAGATACTGGCGGATGTCGGTCATCATGGTCACGCCCGGCGGCAGAGCCTTCACGAAAAACCCGAACGCCATGGGGAACACCACGAAATAGGCGAAGGCCATGCCACCGTAGAACAGCAGGGTGCTCGAAACGAGCAACGGTAGCACCAAGCTGCGCTCGTGTTTGTACAACCCAGGCGCGACGAAGGCCCACAGCTGGTACAGCAGGAACGGGATCGTCAGGACCAGTGCTACCGCGAGCGTAAGCTTGATGGGAGTAAGAAACGGCGAAGCCACTTCGGTCGCGACCATGTTGGCGCCGGGCGGCAAGACATCCATCAATGGCTTCGCTACCAGGGTATACACTTCGCCGCTGCCGACAAACGCCATCAACACGCCGAACACCGCGGCGATGGCAATGACCGAGTACAGCAGCCGGTCGCGCAGCTCGAGAAGATGCGAGATAAGGCTGCCTTCAGGGGCGCCGGGTTCTTCTCGTTCCGCCATGCTTCCTTCCGGTCGGGGATTTTTTTGCGGATTTGGCGCGTGCGCGCTTATTCACGGGCGGGGCAAACGCCGCCGGCTCCATGAGGGTGGTCAGTTTCGGCGGTTCGTCCGAATGGATGGTGTTGGCCGCGGCAGCCGAGGCGGTTTCGGTGAATCCCTTGATGAGATCGCCCGAGGTGCTCTGCATCAGGTTCCGGGTGCTATCGAGCTCTTCCCTGAGCTTGCGCAGTTCGGCCAGTTCATCCTGGTGAATTTCGCGGTCGAGATCCTGTTTGACGTTGCTGATGAAGCGCCGCAATTGCCCCATCCACTTGCCCGCCGTCCGCGCCACCTCCGGCAAACGCTTCGGTCCCAGCACGATCAGGGCGATGAGGCCGATCACCACCAGTTCCGAGAAACCGACGTCGAACATCGCGCGCGTCCTTGGCCGCGAATCGGCTCAGGTTTTTTTCTTCTTTACCTTGGAAGTCACCTCGGCGTCAATCACACGCCCGGATCCATCCGTGACCTTCTTGGGCTCTGTGTCTTTGCCGGATTCCGGCTCGTGGCCTTCTGCGCCTTCCTTCATCGAGTCCTTGAAACTCTTGATCGCTCCGCCCAGATCGCTGCCGATGTTGCGTAACTTTTTGGTGCCGAAGATCAGCAGAACGATGATCAGGACGACAAGCCAGTGCCAGATGCTGAAAGTACCCATTGCATTCTCTCCAAAATAAATTGGTTCGTGCCGATATTGAAACCACTCGCCCGACGGTTCCCGTCCGGCGGATGAATTTCGCTAGCGTCCCTGGCGCGAGGCCTTCTCGTCCAAACCGGATGTACCGAAGCGGCGGTCCAGTTCAGTCAGGATATCATCCGGCTTAACCCCGGTCTGCGCAAGCATGATCAGCGTGTGAAACCACAAATCCGCCGTTTCATGCACGATCTTGGCCCGCTCGCCGCTCTTCGCCGCGAGTACCGTCTCAGTGGCTTCCTCGCCGATTTTTTTCAGGATCGCGTCGAGTCCCTTGGCGTAGAGTCCCGCGACATAGGAACTCTGCGGATCGGCGCCCTTGCGCGCCTCCAAAACGGCTGCCAACTTGTTCAGCACGTCGGACATGTCATTTTCTGCCGTAAATTTCCTGTTCGCTCTTGATCACCGGTTCGACCGTCACCCACCGGTCGCCCTGAAGCTGCTGATGGAAACAGCGTTCGCGCCCCGTGTGACAGGCAATCCCGCCCTTCTGTTCCACCACCAGCAGCACGGCGTCGTTATCGCAGTCGAGACGGATGTCCTTGATCACCTGCACATGCCCCGACTCCTCGCCCTTGCGCCAGAGTTTCCGGCGCGAGCGAGACCAGTAGACCGCCCGGCCTTCCTGCGCCGTCGCCGCCAGCGCGTCGCGGTTCATCCACGCGAGCGTCAGCACCTTGCCACTCCCGGCCTCCTGCGCAATCGCCGGCACCAGCCCGTCGCTGTTCCATTTCACCGCATCGAGCCAGGTTTCATTCATGATTGATTTAAACCGCCAGGACGCCAGGGTCGCCAGGAACTTCTGAAATCATATCAGAATAAAGAGGTGAATAATTCAGCCGGCGAGAACATGCCTTATTTCTGAATCATTATTATTATTCTTGTTCCCTGGCGCTCCTGGCGACCTGGCGGTTCTAATTTTATAGTCTGACTTCAATTCCAGCCGCGGCCATGCGCTCTTTAGCCTGCTGCACGGTGTATTCACCGAAGTGAAAGATACTGGCCGCGAGCACGGCGTCGGCGTGGCCTTTGGTGACGCCCTCGACAAGATGATCGAGATTCCCGACCCCGCCGGAGGCGATCACCGGGATACTCACGGCGTCGCACACCGCGCGCGTGAGCTTGAGATCAAAACCGTCCTTCGTGCCGTCGCGATCCATGCTCGTCAACAGGATTTCCCCCGCGCCGTTTTCTGTCATCTTCCTGGCCCACGCCACGGCGTCCAACCCGGTTGTCTTACGCCCGCCATGAGTGAAAACTTCCCACTTGCCCGTCCCGACCTGCTTGGCATCGATCGCCACCACGATGCATTGCGAGCCGAAATGATCCGAGGCTTCCTTCACGAATTCGGGGCGCGACACCGCGGCGGTATTGATCGCGACCTTATCGGCACCGGCGTTAAGCATGCGACGCACGTCCTCGACCTTGCGGATACCGCCGCCGACGGTCAGTGGAATGAAGACCTGCGAAGCCATTGCCTCGACCACATGCACCATGGTCTCGCGGTTATCGGAACTGGCAGTAATGTCGAGAAAAATTACTTCATCGGCGCCCTGTTCGTCATAACGGCGAGCGATCTCTACCGGATCGCCGGCGTCGCGGATTTCCACGAACCGCACGCCTTTGACGACTCGACCGTTGTCGACGTCGAGACAAGGAATTATTCGTTTTGCAAGACCCATATATATGAATTTGAACCGCCAAGGCATCAAGGTCGCCAAGTAAAGACTACTTCAACTCTTTAAAATATAAACCTTGGCGGTTTGGCGGTTTAAAACTATTTGCTCAATTCGTCCGCGAGTTTCTGGGCCGCGGCGAAGTCGAGCGTGCCCTCGTAAATCGCGCGGCCGGTAACGGCCCCGACGATGCCGGCGTCACCCACCTCGCAGAGCCGGCGGATATCGTCGATGTTGGTGATCCCGCCGGAGGCGATAACCGGAATCGAGATCGCGTTCGCGAGCTTGACCGTCGCCTCGATATTGACACCGCTCATCATACCGTCGCGGCCGATGTCGGTGTAAATGATCGCCTCGACGCCGTCGTCCTGATATTTCTTCGCCAGATCGATGACGTCGTGTCCGGAAAGCTTGGACCAGCCGTCGATCGCCACCTTTCCGTCCTTGGCGTCGAGTCCCACGATGATATGCCCGGGAAATTCCGTGCATACGTCGCTCACGAAATGCGGGGCGTTCACCGCTTTGGTGCCGAGAATGACATAGTGCATGCCCATGTCGAGATAGGCCTGGATGGTATCCTCGTCGCGGATGCCGCCACCCACCTGCATCGGCATGTCCGGGAAGGCCGAGCGGATCGCCTGAATGGCGGACGCATTCACCGGCTTGCCAGCAACCGCGCCGTTGAGGTCCACGATGTGCAAGCGGCGCGCGCCAGCATCCACCCAGCGTCTGGCCATGGCCACGGGGTCGTCGGAAAAGATCGTCGCTTCGTTCATGCGCCCCTGGCGCAGGCGCACGCACTTGCCGTCCTTGATATCGATTGCGGGAATAACCAGCAGAGAGGACATGATTGATAAAGAGTCAGTAATCGCAGATGGATACAGATAAATGCTGATATATAAAACTCACTAACTTCCTGCTTCTCTTCATCTGCGTGAATCTGTTTATCAGCGGTTTCCGATTATTATATTAGCTGTTTCCGTCCCAGGACACGAAATTTTCCAGAAGGCGCAACCCGGCGCGCTGGCTTTTTTCCGGGTGAAACTGGACCGCGAAAATATTCTCACGTGCCGCGGCTGACGTAAACCGCAGCGCATACTCCGTCTCGCCGGCGATATTATGGGCATCGACCGAATCGGCATAGTAACTGTGCACGAAATAAAACCGCGAATCCTGCGGGATACCGTTCCACAACGGGTGCACGACGGTCTGCCGCACCTGGTTCCAGCCCATGTGCGGCACTTTGAGCGGCAGACCCGTGGCCTCGTCGCGCATCTGTTCCGCGGGAAAACGCTTCACCGCCCCCGCCAACAGGCTCAGGCACGGCGTGCCACCACCTTCTTCGCTGAAATCATACAGGGCCTGAAGACCGAGACAGATGCCGAGAAAGGGTTTGGTTTTCATTGCTTCAAGAAGCGATTCGCGCAGCATGCCGGATTCCAGTGCCACCATGCAAGCGCCGATGGCACCCTGACCGGGGAATACGACACGGTCGGCACGGCGAATATCCGCTGCCGCAGCCGTGAGTCGTACTTGCACGCCGGGCGCGACATGTTCGATCGCCTTGCACACCGAGCGCAAATTCCCCATCCCGTAATCAATCACCGCGACGGTATTCATATAATATTCAGTTTAAACCGCCAGGACGCCAACATCGCCAAGAAACGCAGTATTGCGGCCCGGGGCGCAACAAAACCCGTTTCACCCGATCGGCGGCGCGAATGCTCAGTGAACATTCGCGAAAACTCCGCCTCACCCTCGTGTCCTGGCGGTTCAACAACAATTACAGACTTCCTTTGGTCGAGGGAACGATATCCGCCGCGCGCGCGTCGATCTCCAGCGCCATGCGCAAGGCGCGCCCGAAGGCCTTGAAGATGGTCTCGGCGTTGTGATGCGCGTTCTTGCCGCGCAGACAGTCGACGTGCAGCGTCACCAGGGCGTGATTGCAGAATCCCTGGAAAAATTCGTGCACCAGATCCACGTCGAATTCGCCCACGCGCGAGCGCGGGAAATCCGCGTGGTATTCCAGACCGGGGCGTCCGGAGAAATCGATCACCACGCGCGAAAGCGCCTCGTCAAGCGGAACGTAGGCATGGCCGTAACGGCGGATACCCTTCCTGTCGCCCGTCGCCTTGGCGATCGCCTGGCCCAGCGTGATGCCGATGTCTTCCACCGTGTGGTGCGCGTCGATGTGCAGGTCACCCTTGGCCTCGAGGGCGATGTCGATCAGCCCGTGCCGGGCCACCTGCTCCAGCATATGCTCGAGAAACGGCAGGCCGGTATCGATGCGGGACACGCCGCTGCCGTCCAGGTTCACGGAAACGGTGATTTGGGTTTCCTTGGTGTTACGCGCCACCTCGGCGCGCCGGCCGGATGCAGACTTTCTTCGGGGGGAACGGGATTTTGTTCGTTTAGAGGATTTCACACGCAAACCATAGACGAATCACAGCGCCGCCTCAAGCGCCTTGAGAAAGGCGTCATTCTCCGAAGGCGTGCCCACGGTCACACGCAGGCACCCCTTGAGCATGCCACCGGAGGAATTCAGGTTTTTGATTAGCACGCCGCGTGTCCGCAGTCCTTCGAAGATCTGGTCCACCTCGCGGTTCTCGACCCGGAACAGAATAAAATTGGTCTGGCTCGGCCAGGCCTGCACGCCACGTAGCCGGCTGAGCGCCTGAAACAGCTGCTCCCGGTCGTAACGTATCTGCCGCGCCTGCTCATCCAGAAAGGCCAGGTACGTTAACGCGAATTCCGCACTCGCCTGCGTGAGGCTCCCGATATTGTACGGAAGCCGCACCTTGTTGAATTCGGCCAGCCACGGTGCCGGGCCGGCGAGAATGCCCAAACGCAAACCGGCCAGCCCCTGCTTCGACAGCGTGCGCATCACCAGCAAGTTGTCGTGCTTTCCCAGCTGGTCCATGAAGGAATGGCCGGCGAAAGCATGATAGGCCTCGTCCAGCACCACCAGTCCCGGCGACGCCTCGATCGCGCGCGCGACATCCTCGCGAGAAAACAAATTCCCCGTCGGATTATTCGGGTACGCCAGAAAAATCACTGCCGGCTTGTGCGTTTCGATGGCCTTGAGCATGGCCGGCCTGTCGAGCGAAAAATCCGGCTGGAGCGGAACGCCCACGAACTTCATGCCGGTGAAAGTCGCGATCATTTCATACATGACAAAGGTCGGTGTGGGCGCCAGCACGACCGCACGCGGCCCGGAGACCGCCATGAGAACGATCTGGATGAGCTCGTCCGATCCATTGCCGAGAATAAGCTCCATGCCGGCCGGCACGTTGAGCGCCGCACGCAGTCGTTCGCGCAGACGTCGGGCGTCGGAATCGGGATAACGATTGAGCGCAACGTCTTGCAACACGGCCGTCCATTCACGCCGCATGTCTTCCGGCCACGAATAGGGATTCTCCATGGCGTCGAGCTTGACGAGCCCGGAGGCATCGGGCACGTGATAGGCCTTGAGCGCCCGGATCTCGGAGCGAATCAGTTGCGAGATTTTTTTCTCGATTGAATCGTTCATCTTAAAGAACCTCACCAACAAGAGCGCCATGTTGCGGCCCGGAGTGCAACAAAACCCGTTGCACCCGTTCGGCGGCGCGAATGTTCAGTGAACATTCGCGAAAATCCCGCCTCACCCTTGGCGGTTTAAATTATTTTTTAATCCGGTATTCCGCCGAGCGCGCGTGCGCCGTCAGGCCTTCGCCGCGCGCCAGCACCGAGGCGGTTTTCCCCAGCACCGAGGCGCCATCGGCCGAACACTGGATCAGGCTGCTGCGTTTCTGGAAATCGTACACGCCGAGCGGTGAGGAAAACCGCGCGGTGCCGGAGGTCGGCAGCACGTGGTTTGGCCCGGCGCAGTAGTCGCCCACCGCCTCCGCGGTATAGCGGCCGAGGAAGATGGCACCGGCATGACGCACGCGCTTGGCCGTTTCCGCGGCGTTCTCCACCGAGAGTTCGAGATGTTCCGGCGCAATGCGGTTCACGAGCACAAGCGCCTCATCGAGGCTGCCGGCGGTGATCAGTGCCCCGCGGGATTCGAGCGCGGCCCGGATGATCTCGCGCCGCTCCATACCGGGCAGGAGTTTTTCGATGGCCGCGAACACTTTCAGGGTGAACGCTTCGTCGAGACTGATGAGAATGGACTGCGCGTCCTCATCGTGCTCCGCCTGCGAAAACAGGTCCATCGCGATCCACTCGGGATCGGTCCTGCCGTCGCACAACACCACGATCTCGGACGGCCCGGCGATCATGTCGATGTCCACCAGGCCATAGACGAGTCGCTTGGCGGTGGCAACATACACATTTCCCGGGCCGACGATCTTGTCCACCTTGGGAACCGTCTGTGTGCCGTAAGCGAGCGCCGCGACCGCCTGCGCACCGCCGATGGTGAACACCCGGTCCACCCCGCCGAGGTAGGCCGCGGCGAGCACCATTTCGCTGAGCGTTCCCTCCGGCGCCGGCACCACCATGACGAGTTCCGGCACCTCGGCGACCTTGGCCGGTATCGCGTTCATGAGCACGGACGACGGATAGGCGGCCTTGCCGCCGGGCACGTACAGCCCGACGCGTTCGAGCGCCGTCACCTGCTGACCGAGCAGCGTGCCATCGGGTTCGGTGTAGGTCCAGGAATCGGTGCGCTGACGTTCGTGGTAGGCACGAATGCGCTCCGCGGCGTTGGCGAGCGCTTCATACTGTTCCTTGGTGACCGCGCGCGACACCTCGCGCAGGCGCGAGCGCGACACTTCGAGTTCCGCCACGCTGGCAACAGCGCGCCGGTCGAAGCGACGCGTGTATTCCACGACCGCCGCGTCGCCACGCGCGCGCACGTCCGCAACGATTTCCCGCACCGTGGTTTCGATTTTGGGATCGATCGCGTGGGCGCGGTCGAGCAGCCGTTCGAAATCGGCGGCAAACCCGTCACTGCGGGTATTCAGCAAACGCAGCTTGAGCGTGCTCATGGGAGATTCAAGCAACAGCCCGCTGCAGCTGACCGACGAGATTCTTCAGTGCCTGATGTTTCATTTTCATCGAGGCCTTGTTGGCCACGAGCCAGGCGCTGATATCGGCGATTTGTTCGACCTCGACCAGGCCGTTGGCTTTCAGCGTATTACCGGTATCGACCAGGTCGACAATGCGATCGGAAAGACCCACGAGCGGCGCGAGTTCCATCGAGCCGTAGAGCTTGATGATATCGGTCTGAATGCCCTTGGCGGCGAAGTGACGTTGCGTGGTTCTAACGTATTTGGTCGCGATGCGCAGGCGCGTCCAGCTGCGCGGATCGTCGCTCGAGGCCAGGCTCGCCGGCTCGGCCACCATCATGCGGCAGCGGGCGATCTTGAGGTCCATGAGCTCATACAGGCCGTCGCCGTCGTATTCCATCAGCACATCCTTGCCCGCGATACCGAGGTCGGCGGCACCGAACTGTACGTAGGTGGGCACGTCCGCGGCACGGATGATCGTGAGCTTCACGTCCGGCAGATTGGTATCGAGAATGAGTTTGCGGCTTTTGAGCGGGTTTTCCGCGGGCCGGATACCGGCGCGTTCAAGCAGCGGCAGACCCTCTTCCAGGATCCGCCCCTTGGACAGGGCAATATTGAGCGCCGCGGTCATGGCTCACGCCGTCTGCTTCCGCGCCGCGCGGGCTGCGAGTTCTCCCGGTAGGCGCCGGATGCGCGCGCCCAGCTGGGCGAGTTTCTCCTCGATGCATTCATAACCGCGGTCGATGTGATAGATGCGATCGACGACGGTCTCTCCCTCCGCCACCAGCCCTGCCAGCGCCAGGCTCGCGGAGGCGCGCAGATCGGTCGCCATGACCGGCGCGCCTTTCAGGCTCGTGACGCCGCGCACGATGGCGGTGTTGCCTTCCATTTCGATGTTCGCGCCCATGCGCTGCAGTTCGTAAACGTGCATGAAGCGGTTCTCGAAGATCGTCTCCGTCACCGTGCCGCTGCCCTCGGCGATCGCATTCAACGCGATGAACTGCGCCTGCATGTCCGTCGGAAACGCCGGGTACGGCGCTGTGCGGACCGTCACGCCCTTCGGACGCTTGCCCTGCATGTCGAGACTGATCCAGTTCTGTCCGGTTTCGATCACCGCGCCGGCCTCGCGCAGTTTCTCGAGCACCGCCTGCAACAGATCCGGACGCGCGTTGCGCAACCGCACGCTGCCGCCGGTCATCGCCGCGGCGACCAGATACGTACCGGTTTCGATGCGGTCGGGAATGACCTCATGCTCGGCGCCGTGCAATCGTTCCACGCCTTCGACGGTGATTTCATCGGTGCCGGCACCACTAATCTTCGCGCCCATCGCGATCAGGCATTTCGCCAGGTCCACCACTTCGGGTTCGCGCGCGGCGTTTTCGATGATCGTGGTGCCATCCGCCAGCGTGGCCGCCATCATGATGTTCTCCGTGCCGGTAACAGAGACGAGGTCCATGAAAATGCGCGCGCCCTTCAGCCGTTTCGCCTTGGCGCGGATGTAGCCGCCCTCAAGATTGATCTCCGCGCCCATGGCCTGCAGACCCTTGATGTGCAGGTTCACCGGGCGCGAACCGATGGCGCAACCGCCGGGCAGGGACACCTCGGCCTCGCCGAAACGCGCCAGCAAGGGGCCGAGCACCAGGATTGACGCGCGCATGGTCTTCACCAGTTCGTATGGCGCGCGCACCGAGGTGTTCTGGCTCGAATCGGCCTCGATCACCATTTTGTCGCCGACCACGAGACGCACGCCCATGCGGCCGAGCAGCTCCATCGTCGTGGTGATGTCCTGCAGGTGCGGCACGTTGCCGATGCTCACGGTTTCGTTGGTCAGCAGCGAGGACACCAAAACGGGCAACGCGGCATTCTTCGCGCCCGAGATGCTGATCTCGCCGCGCAGCGGAGTTCCGCCGGTAACTATCAGTTTGTCCATGACATGAATAATCGTCGACAATAAAAAAGGCCGCCAGAAGGCGGCCTTTTCCGGTCGGGATTACCGGCGCTCAACCCTGCGCCTGGGTAACCAGTTTCTGGAGTTCGCCCTTCTGGTACAGCTCGGTCATGATATCACAGCCGCCGACCAGTTCGCCGTTTACGTACAGCTGCGGGAAGGTCGGCCAATGGGAGTATTCCTTGAGGCCCTGGCGCATTTCCGGGTCGGACAAGATGTCGTAAGTCGTGAATTTCGCCCCGCACGCGCCCAACATCTGGGAGGCCTTGGCCGAAAACCCGCATTGCGGGAACTGGGGTGTACCCTTCATATAAAGCACGATCTTGTCGCTGCTCAGTTGCTGGCGAATCTTATCCTGTATGCTCATGTGAAACCTCGTCTCTCGTTAATTTAAGCTATTGCTGGCAAACCGATGGGGGCAGTCACTCCTCGGGCGCCAAGGTGCGCAACGACAGGGCATGAATTTCATTTCCCATCTTGCCGCCGAGCGTGCGGTACACGATCTGATGCCGCTGCAACATGCCCTTGCCGGTGAATTCACGGGCCACGACTTCAGCCTCGAAATGATGACCGTCGCCGGTCACCGACACGCGCGCGCCCGGCAACCCAGTTTCTATCATCTGCTTTATGTCTTCCGGTTGCATCATTTGATCAATACTTTTGGTTAATTATCCGTCCACCCGGCGCCATTTCAAGAGATATGCCCTTTGGGGATACATGACAAACCCGGGAATCATCCACAGGCCCCGGTGCGCGTGCCTGGACGCGGATGTGCTGTTGCTGTGCCGGCAGTATACAACGTCGCCGGGCGGCAGGAACGCGTATTTCAGTCGCGCAGTTTGTAGCCGGTCTTCAACATCAGCAACGTGATGCCCGAAACGGCCGCTAGCGAAATCCCCACGACCAGCAGGCTCAGCCACGGCGCGATGTCGGACACGCCGAAAAAGCCGTAGCGGAAGCCATCGATCATGTAGAAAAACGGGTTGAAGTGGGACAGCTTCTGCCAGAAACCCGGCAGCGAATGGATGGAATAGAAAACGCCAGAGAGGAACGACAAGGGCAGGATGATGAAGTTCTGGAATCCGGCGAGTTGGTCGAACTTCACCGCCCAGATGCCGGCGATCACGCCGGTCGCTCCCAGCACGGCACTGCTCACAAATGCAAACAGCAGGATGAATCCCAGGTGCTGCACGGGCACGGGAGTAAACAGCGTTCCCGCCAGATACACACCCAGCCCCACGAGCACGCCGCGCACCGCGGCGGCGAGCACGAACGCCAGGAAGAATTCCAGGTGCGACAGCGGCGTGAGCAGGATGAAGACCAGATTGCCGGTCACCTTGGACTGAATGAGGCTCGAAGAGCTGTTGGCGAAGGCGTTCTGTATCACCGACATCATGACGAGGCCGGGAATCAGGAACGCGGTGTAGCTCACACCCGGAAATACCTGCAACCGGCCTTCGAATACGTGACCGAAAACCAGCAGGTAAAGCAAGGCCGTGATGATCGGCGCGATCAGGGTTTGCAGCAGTACCTTGCCGAAGCGCAGGATCTCCTTGTAGAACAACGTATACAGGCCGGCCGGATTCACGCGCTGCCCCCGTGCGTCAACTCGACAAATACGTCTTCGAGATCCGCCCCTTCCATGTTGAGATCGGTGATCACCGCACCGCGTGCGCGCAAGGCATCCAGCACCGCCATGACCGAATCGGTATTCTTGTCGAGTTGCAGTTCAATCTCGTTACCTTCCTGCCGGCGCAGCTTCGGCACCAGGGATTCGGGCAGGGGGCCCAGCGGCTCCGCCGTGGTGATGCAAACACGCCGGGTGTGGCCGATACCGCGTGCCATCAGCGCGTGCTTGGTATCGAGCGCAACGATCTCACCGCGATTCAGGATCGCGATGCGATCGCACAGCGCCTCAGCCTCTTCGAGATAATGCGTGGTGAGCACGATGGTGTGGCCTTCACGGTGCAACCGGCGGATGAAGGTCCAGAGCTGCTTGCGCAGCTCGACGTCCACCCCCGCCGTCGGCTCGTCCAGCACCACCACGTCGGGCTTGTGCACCAGGGCCTGGGCAATCATGACGCGCCGCTTCATGCCACCTGAAAGCGCGCGCATGTTGGCGTCGGCCTTTCCGGTCAGCATCAGTGCCTGTATCAGCTCATCGATCCAGGCATCGTTATCGCGCAGCCCGAAATAGCCGGACTGGATGCGCAGCACCTCGCGCACGTTGAAAAATGGATCGAACGTCAGTTCCTGCGGCACCACGCCGATGAGCCGCCGCGTCTGCCGGTAAGCCGTCACCACGTCATGACCGAGGACGGTCACGCGGCCTTCGTCGAAACGTGTCAACCCAGCGACGATGCTGATCAACGTGGATTTGCCAGCGCCGTTCGGGCCAAGCAGGCCGAAGAACTCGCCGCGCCCGATCGTCAGGTCGATGTTCTTGAGGGCATGGACCCGAGGGTAATGCTTATGCAGCCCTATGATGGAGATCGCCGACACGGCTGTCGCTCAGATAAATGATGGAACCACGGATTAACAAGGATGGACGCAGATCAGGAAATGACTTGAGATAATCCGTGTTTATTCTCGCGCCATCCCTGGCGCTTGCCCTCGCTTACGCTCGGGCCAGCGTCGCTGCTCTCCGCTGTCCAATTTTTGCTCACGGCAAAATTGTCTGCGTTCATCCGCGGTTTCACGAGTCTTATGTCAGGCCGAAAACCTGCGTGAGGCCGTTGACGTGGATGAGATCACGCATCTGATCCGGCATATTGGTGAAAACGACCTCGCGCTGGGCGGAACGCGAGAGCTGCAACCACTCGATTAGAAGCGCCAGCCCGGCGCTGTCGGCAAGCGTCACGCCATGCATATCGATCGTGACCTTGCCGGTACCGCCATGCAGCCATTTATCGGTCTGTGCGAGAAACTGCGGCACCGACTGGAAGGTCAGCTGTCCGGTCACCTCGAACACGCCATTGTCGCGGGTGGTGATACCGTTCTCGCTCACTTCGGACTATTCGCCTTGGTGCCGTTGGAAGCGGTTTTTCCCTCGGCGGCCGCCTTGTTGTCCTGCGCGAGGCTGGCGATCAGCGCATCGAGTCCCTCGCGCTGCACCCGCTCCGAGTAGGTGGACTGGTAGGTCGTGACGAGGCTTGCACCTTCTATGGTCACGTCATACACCTTCCAGCCGGCGTCGGTGTGGTAGAAGCCGTAGTTGATGGCGATGGGTGGGCCCCCGTCGGTGCGGCGGACCTCGGATTTCACCGTCGCCGTGCGGTCGCCGGGACTCAGCCTGAACGGGAGATAGACGATCTTTTCATCGTTATACTTGAGCAGGGCGGTGGCATAGGTACGCACCAGCAACTCGCGGAACTCTCCGGTGAAACGCGTGCGCTGCTCCTCGCTTGCCTCCCGCCAGTAACGCCCGAGTACCGTACGCGACATGGCGCGGAAATCGAAGTTCGGCAGCACATGTTCGTCCACCATGGCGTACAGCTTCTTGTGATCCTTGGCGTATGCGTCCTTGTTCGCCTTGAGCAGTATGACAATCTTATCCGTCACCTCGCGCGCCAACTGATCCGGCATTAGTTCTGCTGCCAGCACCGACAGAGCGAAAAACATCGACAGCACGGAAGAGGCGAATTTTCTCATTGACGTCTCCTGAGTGTTCGCGGCGGCGTGCTACTTGGCCGGTGCGCTCTCGCCGGCCTTGTTGAAGATCACCTGCCCGACCAGTTTCTCCAGCACCAGCGCCGATTGCGTGCGCAGGAAGGTGTCGCCGCTCTTGAGCGAGGCATCGTCACCGCCCGGCTCGATGCCGATGTACTGATCACCCAGCAGGCCCGAGGTCAGAATGCTCGCGCTGCTGTCCTTGGGGATGTTCTGGTAGCGGCCATCGATGTCCATCGTGACCAGTGCCTGATATTTCTTGGTGTCGAACGTGATGGCCGATACACGCCCGATACGCACGCCAGCCATGGTTACCGCCGCCTTTACTTTGAGACCGCCGACGTTATCGAATCGCCCAGTGACCTTGTAGCTGTTCATGACATCCGCCGTGGTGAGATTGCCGACCTTGAATGCGAGCATCGCCAGCGCCAGGATGCCCGCGGCCACGAACAGACCGACCCACAATTCCAGACTTTTCCGGTTGATCATGTCAGACCTCTCCCAAGGTCAATGCAGTGAGGATGAAATCCAGGCCCAGCACAGCCAGCGAAGAATATACCACCGTCCGGTTGGTGGCGCTCGCCACGCCCTCCGAGGTAGGCACCGCGTCATAGCCTTCGAATACGGATATCCCGGTGACGACAACGCCGAACACCACGCTCTTGATGACACCGTTCATGATATCGTCGCGAAAATCCACGCCATTCTGCATCTGCGACCAGAAGGCGCCGGCATCCACCCCCAATAACCCTACCCCGATCAGGTGTCCACCCATCACGCCGATCGCGGAAAATAGCGCCGTCAGCAGCGGCAAGGCAATCACGCCCCCGAGAAAGCGCGGTGCAATCACGCGCGTGATCGGATTAACCGCCATCATCTCCATGCCAGCGAGCTGTTCCGTGGCCTTCATGAGGCCGATTTCCGCGGTCAGCGCCGACCCCGCGCGGCCAGCGAACAGCAGCGCCGTCACCACCGGCCCGAGTTCGCGCACCAGCGACAAGGCCACCAGCAGGCCGAGCGAGTTCGCCGAACCGAATTTTACGAGCGTATTGTAGCCTTGAAGACCGAGCACCATGCCGACGAAGAGCCCCGACACCAGAATGATCAGCAGCGTCAGCACCCCCACGGCGTAGACCTGCTGTATGACGAGATAAAACCGCCGGACGAGTCCCCACGAACTGAGCGTCACTTCATACAGAAACATCGCGGCCCGTCCCAGGCGCTCGACGCTGTTGATCGCAATACGTCCTAACACGCTCAGCGTGTTCACGTGGCGCCCCGCATCAGGTCCGTCACGTAGTCGTCGGCCGGATATTGATACGGCACCGGACCGTCCGGCAGGCCGTCCATGAACTGGCGTACATGTTCGGAACCGGATTTCTGCACTTCGGCCGGCGTGCCCTCGCCCATGATGCGGCCGTCACCAACGAGATAAGCGTAATCGGAAATCATGCAGGTCTCGGCCACGTCGTGCGACACCACGATCGAAGTAATACCGAGCGACTGGTTGAGCTCACGGATCAGTTTGGCGATCACGCCCTTGGAAATCGGATCGAGTCCGGTGAACGGCTCGTCGTACATGATCATCATGGGTTCGAAGGCGATCGCGCGCGCCAGCGCCACGCGCCGTGCCATCCCGCCCGAGAGTTCCGATGGCATCAGATCGCGCGCCCCGCGCAATCCCACGGCTTCCAGTTTCATGAGCACGACCTTGCGCAGGATGGACTCCGGCAGTTTGGTGTGCTCCCGGATGGGAAAGGCGACGTTTTCGAACACCGAAAGGTCGGTCAACAGCGCACCGGTCTGGAACAGCATGCCCATGCGTTTGCGCAGTTCGAAAAGTTCTTTGGTACGGAGGTCCGGAACCGATTCACCATCCACGGTCAGCTTGCCGCTGCTCGGCTTGATGCGGCCGCCGATGAGGTTCATCAGCGTGGTCTTGCCGCAACCGCTGCCGCCCATGATCGCGGTGACCTTGCCACGGCGGATGGGAAGCGTGATGCCTTTCAGAATCGGCCGGTCACCGTACATAAAATGAATATCACGGATATCCACCAGGATATCGCTTTCCGGCGCGCTATGGCTGGGTTGATTCAAACTTTTTCCTTGTTCGACGCATCGCGAGTCGGCGCCATTCTAACGCATTAGCCCGCCATTGCCACAGGATGACAGGCGCCTCCGACGTGTTATTTGACTGCGCGATTGTTGATAAGGTCCTCGACCACGGACGGATCGGCGAGCGTCGTGGTGTCGCCAAGGTTGGAAAGATCATTCGCGGCGATCTTGCGCAGGATACGGCGCATGATCTTGCCGGAGCGCGTCTTGGGCAGACTCGGCGCCCATTGAATCACGTCGGGCGAGGCGATCGCACCGATCTCATTGCGCACCTGTGCCACCAGATCCTGGCGGAGTTCATCCGAGGCTTGCACGCCGACCTTGAGCGTGACGTAACAGTAGATGCCCGTTCCCTTGATGTCGTGCGGGAATCCCACGACCGCGGCCTCGGCCACCGACTTGTGCAGCACCAGCGCGCTTTCGACCTCGGCGGTGCCGAGCCGATGACCGGAAACATTGAGCACGTCGTCGACCCGACCGGTGATCCAGTAGTATCCATCCTTGTCGCGCCGCGCACCGTCACCGGTAAAGTACTTGCCCGGATAGGTCTTGAAATAGGTGTCCACGAAACGCTGGTGATCGCCGTACACTGTGCGCATCTGCCCCGGCCACGGACGCAGGATCACGAGGTTGCCGCTGCACTCGCCCTCGAGCACCTTGCCTTCGGGATCCACGATCGCCGGCATCACTCCGAAGAACGGCCGCGTGGCCGATCCCGGTTTCAGGCGCGTCGCGCCCGGCAGCGGCGTGATGAGAATTCCACCGGTCTCGGTCTGCCACCAGGTATCGACGATCGGCACGCGTGCCTCGCCGACCGTGTTGTAATACCACTCCCAGGCCTCGGGGTTGATCGGCTCGCCAACGGTGCCGAGCAGCTTCAGTGATTTTCTTGAAGTCTTCTTCACCGGCGCCTCACCCTCGCGCATGAGCGCGCGGATAGCCGTCGGCGCGGTGTAGAAAATATTCACCTGGTGCTTGTCGATGACCTCCCAGAAGCGCGAGGCGGTGGGATAGTTCGGCACGCCCTCGAACATGAGCGTGATCGCGCCGTTGGCCAGCGGGCCGTAGACTATATAAGAGTGGCCCGTCACCCAACCGACGTCGGCGGTGCACCAGAAAATATCGCCGTCGTGATAATCGAAGACGTACTTGTGGGTCATCGCGGCGAACAGCAGATAACCGCCGGTGGTGTGCAGCACGCCTTTGGGCTTGCCGGTGGAGCCGGATGTATAAAGAATGAACAGCGGGTCCTCGGCGTCCATTTCCTCCGGCGGACAATCGGCGGAGGCCTTGCTCATCTGCTCGTGGTACCACACGTCGCACTTGGCGTTCCACGCGACGTTGCCGCCGGTGCGCTTGACCACAAGCACCGTGTGCACATTTGGACAGTGCGTGAGCGCCTGATCGGTATTGGCCTTGAGCGGGATCTTCTTGCTGCCGCGCAGGCCTTCGTCGGCGGTGATGACCACGCGGCAGTCGGAATCGAGGATACGGTCCTTGAGCGACTCCGGTGAAAAACCACCGAACACGACCGAATGGACCGCGCCGATGCGCGCGCAGGCGAGCATCGCCACCGCGGCTTCCGGAATCATGGGCATGTAGATGCAAACCCGGTCGCCCTTTTTCACGCCGCGCTCTTTCAGAACATTCGCGAACTTGCACACCTCGGCATGCAACTCGCGATAAGTGATTTTCCTGTCTACCTTGGGATCGTCGCTTTCCCAGATGATCGCCGTCTGGTTGCCGCGGTTCTCGAGATGCCGGTCAAGACAATTGAAACTGGCGTTGAGCTTTGCGCCCTCGAACCAGCGTATATGCAGGTTTCTGGCGTCGAAGTTCCAGTCCGATGTTTTCGTCCAAGGTTTTGACCACGTGACAAACGTCTTGGCCTGTTCGGCCCAGAAACCATCCGGATCCTTGATCGAGCGCTGGTACATTTCCTGGTATTTCGCATCGTCGGCCCAAGCGCGACGGGCGACCTCGGCGGGAACGTTATAAATCTTCTCTTCGGACATGCGTCAATCCTCCTGGTATACCCGATAAAAACGATTTTGCAGTATCTGCCGTCCGCGCCTCAAGCCAAACATAACGCGGCTTGCCACCGTCGGCCGAAACCCCCAGAATGACGGGATTATTGCGGCGGCATGAAACCATTTGAACCGTTTCAAAGGAAAATCCAGCACATGGCCTCGGGCTTAATCACGTTATACCGCCGCAATAATCGAAAATCTTATGATTTTTCGTTATTGACCCGGCACGATTCTCTCATCACAAACGCCGTGCAACAACGACTCGGCGCAGCTCGGTTCAAACAATCATGCCCGGTCAATAACGGGAGTCTCGCATGAATCTGGAGGCATGGCGCCACCGTCTGCGGGCGCGGCTGTATGAATTTCTCCGGCGGCCGGACCAAGCTATCGCCGAATACCGAACCGCGCTCGGGCTGGATCCAGCGTCCGCTCAGGCTGCCCGGGCGATCGCCTTTCTGCTGACGTCACGCGGGCATTACGCCGAGGCCGAGCGCTATTTCCGCGAAGCCCTGCGCCTGGAACCGCAGCGTGCCGCGACCTGGTTCAATCTCGGCTTCACGTACGACAAACAGCTCCTGCCCGCCAAGGCCATCGAGGCCTTCCACGAAGCGTTGCGGATCAATCCCGGTCTCGACCGCGCGTGGTACGGCATGGGTCTGTGCCAGACCGCGCTCGGGCAGCATGAAGCCGCCGTGAAATCCTTCGAGCTGGCCGGCCAGCTGCAGCCGATGAATCCGCACGCCTGGTACCACCTGGGACTGGCACAGCACGCGCTGCACCGCCCGGACAAGGTCAAGGAGGCGATCGAATATCTGCACCGCTTCGATCCCAAAATGACCCGGCAGCTGATTCACGATACCGGCCGCTCCGACCTCGCCCATCTCGTGGCCGATTTGAGAAACTAGCCCGCGAGCCGGCGCGCCTCCAGCACCAGCTGGATCTTGAGCATCGTCAGCGCCAGCCACAGTCCGGCCACGAGAAAAAATGCCGCGATGCCGACGTGACGGTCCGGCACGAAGCGTGGCGTGATGAAACGCACCGCGCGCATGATCGGGGACGTGATCGTCTTCAGCACCTTGTAAAAAAGGTTCTGCTCGCGCTGGGCGCCGGCCAGCACGAACAATATCCCCTGGCCGAGCAGCGCCAGGCCCGCGATCTCCATCAGGGCCTTGAAAATGATGACAATGTTAAGCATGACCGCCTGTTCCGCAACGATTCACGTCTGAACAAAAGGCCCGCTCGCGCGGGCCTTTTGCGTCTGCCGGATGTACTGGCTCAGGTTGCCCGCGTATCGATATCACCCCTGAGCTGCGGATACCGTACATGCTCGATGAGCTCCTGCGTTTTCTTGTCCGGCGCCGGGGTCAGCAGGCTCACGATGATGATCACCGCAAACCCGAGCGGCACGCCGAAGATGCCGGCCGAGATCGGGTTGATCCCGAACCATGTGTTGTCGGCAATCGGCGAGGTCACGCCGAATACGCTGCGCAGCCACGGCTGGGTCGTCGCCATGTAGTAGAAGGTGATGCCCAGGCCCGCGGCCATGCCGAGCACCGCGCCCCACGAAGATGCCCGCTTCCAGAAGATGCCGAGCACCAGCGCCGGGAAGAACGCCGCCGCCGCGAACGAGAACGCCGCCGATACCAGGAACAGGATGTCCGCCGGCTTCTGCGACGCCACCGTCGCGGCGATCGCCGCCACCACCAGCAACAGCATCTTGGCGATGGTGAGACGGCGCTTGGTCGACGCGTGCGGGTCGATCATCTTGTAATACACGTCGTGCGACAGCGCGTTGGCGATTGTGAGCAACAGGCCGTCCGCGGTCGAGAGCGCCGCCGCCAGGCCGCCGGCCGCCACCAGGCCCGACACCACGTACGGCAGGCCCGCGATTTCAGGCGTCGCCAGCACGATGATGTCCTGGCCCAGAACGATCTCGGCGAGCTGCACGATGCCGTCACCGTTCAGGTCCTTGATAGACACCAGTGTCGGATCCACCGCCGCCCACGATGCCACCCATCGAGGCAGGTCGGCGAAACTCGAGCCGACCAGGTGCGCGTACACGTCGAACTTCACCAGCACCGCCAGCGACGGCGCGGTGAAATACAGCAGGAAGATGAAGAACAGCGACCATCCGACCGACTGGCGCGCCTGCTTCACCGAGGGCGTGGTGTAGTAGCGCATGAGGATGTGCGGCAGCGCCGCGGTACCGACCATGAGACAGAATATCAGCGCCAGGAAATTCAAGCGCGCGGTGTTGCGCGCGGCGTCATCCTTGCCAGGGAACGCCTCGCCGTGCGCTCGGACCGGGGCGGCTTTCGCCAGGTTGGCGCCCTTGTCCTTGCGCCAGGCGACCCCGGCGTTGGCCGCATCTTTCGGGAAGGAATCGACCGCTTTCTGGGCGGCGGCGATGTCCTTCTCCGGCGCGTTCGCCGCCTTAAGGTCGGCGAGTTTCTTCTCAAGCGCGGAGCGCTCTGCGGCCAGATACGTCTCGCCGTCTTTTTCCAGTGCCTTCAGTTTGGCATCGGTGTCATCGGCCCGCTGCTTGAAAATCGCGCGAACTTCCAGCTCCTTGGGGTCGCTGTTGATCACCTTCTCGCGTTCGGTCACTTTCTGCAGCGCGTAGCCATAAGACAGCTGCGGGATCGGGAAGTGGGTAATCTGCACCGACAACCACACCACCGGAAGCAGATAGGCGATGATCAGGATGATGTACTGCGCCACCTGCGTCCACGTGACCGCGCGCATGCCGCCGAGGAACGAGCACACCAGGATGCCACCCAGGCCCACGAACACGCCGATGTTGAATGGAATCCCTGTGAACCGCGAGGTAATAATGCCGACACCGTAGATCTGCGCCACCACATAGGTGAAGGAGCACAGGACCGCAGCGAACACGCCGATGCTGCGTGCCGTGTGGCCGCCGTAGCGTGCGCCGAGGAAGTCCGGAATCGTGAACTGGCCGAACTTGCGCAGGTACGGCGCGAGGAACAATGCCACCAGCACGTAGCCGCCGGTCCAGCCCATGATGAAGGCCAGGCCGTCATAGCCCTGGATATAAAGGCCGCCGGCCATGCCGATGAACGACGCCGCCGACATCCAGTCGGCGCCGGTCGCCATGCCGTTGAAGAACGCCGGCACGCGACGGCCCGCGACGTAGTATTCGGCCACGTCCGCGGTGCGACTCATGATGCCGATAATGGCGTAGAGACCGATGGTGGCGATAAGGAAAGCGTAACCGATG
>DATICK010000280.1:0-11288 GCA_035456865.1 Sulfuricaulis sp. | reverse complement strand
CATTTTGGCTATGCCGTCCATGCGCGCTGTTGGTTATCGGCAAATCTGGGAATACTTGATTAAAAAAGTCAACTATAGTGAAATGACAGAGCAGGCTATCGCTGCAACGCGCCAGTTTGCCAAGCGCCAGATCACCTGGCTACGCGGTTACCCCGGAGTGCGTGCGTTCGACAGTTCCGATACGCTGCTGGAGAAGCAATGTCGAGAGTATTTACGGCAAACGGCGCGTCTATAAATCTTGGTCTGGGGTTATACTATATGTATCCCTTCCGGCCAGGGATAAGGCCCGGTTTTTCAAAGAACCAAAGAATAGCCGGAAAGCTTCACGACATAAGAACAGGAGAACTGTCATGAGTCAGCAAAAAGGGCAAGCCTTACAAGACCCTTTTCTCAACACCTTACGCAAAGAGCATGTTCCGGTATCCATCTTTCTGGTCAACGGCATCAAGCTGCAGGGACAGATCGAATCTTTCGATCAGTTCGTTGTATTGCTCAAGAATTCCGTGAGCCAGATGATCTACAAGCATGCCATCTCCACCGTGGTGCCCAGTCGCCCGGTGAAGTTTCACATCGAAGGCGCTGACGACGCCGATACCAAAGGCCCTGGCAACGAATAATTCTTCGCTGAAGTCCGCCACAATCAAACGCCAGCGTGAGCGTGCGCTGCTCGTGCAGTTGCGCCTTTCGGGGCGCATCGAACAGGAAGAACTTGATGAACTGCGGCTGCTCGCGGAATCCGCCGGTGCGGAGGTCCGTGGCGCCATTACGGGCAGCCGCCAAGTTCCGGATGCGGCCACGTTCATCGGCAAGGGCAAGGCCGAGGAAGTGCGGGATGCCGTCGTGCGCGAACATGCCGACCTCGTGCTGGTCAATCACGAACTGTCTCCCGCCCAGGAGCGCAATCTCGAAAAGATCACCAGCTGCCGCGTGCTGGACCGCACGGGCCTGATTCTCGATATTTTTGCCCAGCGTGCCCGGTCTGCCGAAGGCAAGCTGCAGGTGGAACTGGCCCAGCTCGAACATCTGTCCACGCGCCTGGTGCGCGGCTGGACCCATCTGGAGCGACAAAAGGGCGGTATCGGTCTGCGCGGTCCCGGCGAAACCCAGCTGGAGGTGGACCGGCGCCAGATTCGCGAACGCATCAAAAAACTCAACGATCGCCTGAAGCAGGTTAACGTTCAGCGTCGCAGTCGTCGCAAATCGCGCCACAAGGTTCCGATCCCGACGGTGTCGTTTGTCGGCTATACCAATGCCGGAAAATCCTCGCTGTTCAATCAACTGACCGCGTCTTCGGTTTACGCGGCCGATCAGCTGTTCGCGACCCTCGACCCCACGATGCGCCGGCTCGATCTTCCCGGGAAATCGGCGATTATTCTGGCGGATACGGTGGGATTTATCCGCCATTTGCCGCACGATCTGGTCGAGGCGTTCAAGTCCACCCTGGAAGAAGTGGCCGGGGCGGATTTGCTGCTGCATGTGGTGGACTCGGCCAATCCCGAACGTCTCGATCAGATGCAGCAAGTGAGCAAGGTGCTTGCCGAAATCGATGCGCTTTCCATCCCCCAGATCGCGGTATTCAACAAGATAGATCTGACAGGCGAAGCGCCTCGATTCGAGCGCGATGCCTACGGGAACGTTTCACGTGTTTGGGTTTCCGCCCGAACCGGCGAAGGCATGGATTTGTTACGCGAGGTATTGGCGGAACACTTCCGCCAGCACCGTCAGCGTTACCGTCTGCAGTTGCCGCCGGAGGCCGGCCGCCTTCGAGCCCTGCTGCATGAGCGATTCGATGTCGTCAGCGAGATCGCGCTGGAATCCGGAGGCTGGCAGGTGGCGTTGTCTCTTGAGCCTGCCCAGTTCGCTTGGTTACAGCAGAGTGGTGATTTTCGCGAAACCTATCTGCTCGCTGAAACGGAATCTGTCCTTGCTCCCACCGGGTCCTGACCCTAAAATGCGGCTCTTTGCCGTGATTTAGGGTATTTTCGAAGGGGTAATCAAAGTGGCATGGAATGAACCCGGCAAGCCCGGGGATAAAGATCCGTGGGGTCAGCGCCGCAAGCCGGGCGCCGGCGGGCCTGACCTTGACCGCATTGTTAGGGACATCCAGCAAAAGTTAGCCGGCCTGTTTGGTGGTGGAAGTGGCGGCGGCAGTGGTGGCGGTGGGATACGTACCAGTGGCATTGGGCTTGGCCTAATCGTTGCGGTCGCGCTGTTCATCTGGCTTGTCACCGGCTTCTACGTCGTCAATCAGGGTGAGCGCGGCGTGGTACTGCGTTTCGGCAAGAAGGCGGAGATTACCGAAGCCGGCCTGCGCTGGCATCTGCCGTTCCCCATCGAGAAGGTGGAAAAGGTCAACGTCGAAAAGGTCTCCACAATCGAAATCGGTTACCGCAGCAACCGCAGCGGCGGCGGCAAGAGCAAGGTGCCGAAAGAGGCGCTGATGCTGACCCAGGATGAAAACATCATCGATATAGAGTTCGCGGTGCAGTACAAGATCAAGGACGCGGCCGACTACCTGTTCAACGTCCGCGATCCCGAAACCACGATCGTGCAGGCCACGGAATCAGCGGTGCGCGAGGTGGTGGGCAAGAGCACTCTCGATTTTGCTTTGACCGAGGGACGGGATCAGGTGGCGCGCAGCTCCCGCGAACTTCTGCAGACCATCCTGGACAGGTACAAGACGGGCGTACATATCGTGACCGTCGAAACCCAAAAAGCGCAACCGCCGGAGGAAGTGAAACCGGCGTTTGACGACGCCGTCAAGGCTCGCGAAGACGAGCAGCGCCTGAAGAATGAGGCGGAGGCCTATGCCAATGACGTGATTCCTCGTGCTCGTGGCGCAGCCGCCCGCTATTTGCAGGAGGCCGAAGGCTACAAGGCGAGCGTGATCGCGCGGGCCGAAGGCGATGCGCGCCGGTTTACTCAGATTGCCAGTGAATATGTGAAAGCGCCGGCGGTGACGCGTGAACGTCTGTACATCGAGATGATGGAGCAGGTGTTGTCCAACACCACCAAGATCTTTATCGACCAGAAAGCCGGAAATAACCTGATTTATCTACCGCTCGACAAGTTGGTGCCGATGGGCGACTCCGCGCGCGCGCCGTCCGCAACGACATCGACGGAATCGGGCATGACGCCCAGTCCGGAGGTGAAAAGCGGGGCTTCGAGCCGCACCCGTGACGATCTGAGGAGGCGCGCGCAATGAACCAGTCGAAGCTTCTAGCCGTGCTGGGCATTATTCTGCTGGTGGCGATCACCGTGCGTTCCACCTTTTATATGGTGGATGAGCGCGAGAAAGTCATTATCGTTCGTTTCGGTCAGGTGTTGCGTTATGACGAAGCTTCAGGTTTGCATGTCAAAACGCCGTTTCTGGATGAAGCGCGTTTCTTCGATTCGCGCATTTTGACCCTGGATGCGGAACCACAACCGTTTCTCACCAAGGAAAAGAAATACGTGGTGGTTGATTCCTTCGCCAAATGGCGCATTCAGGATGCGCTCAAGTATTATCTGACGGTAGGCGGACAGGAAGTGGATGCGCGTCGCCGTCTCGAGCAAATCATCAACAGCACCCTGCGCGATGAATTCGGCAAACGCACGGTCCATGACGTGATTTCCACCGACCGCGCCAAGATCATGGAGATCCTCACGGCCTATACCGACAAGGAAGCACGAAAATTCGGTATCGAGGTCAATGACGTGCGTATCCAGCGCGTGGATTTGCCGGACGAGGTCAGTCAGTCGGTCTATCAGCGCATGAAGGCGGAACGCTCGCGCATTGCGAATGAATTGCGCGCGCAGGGCGCGGAGGCCGCGGAAAAAATTCGCGCCGATTCCGAGCGTCAACGCGAGGTGCTGCTGGCCCAGGCTTACGGCAAGGCCGAGCGAACCCGTGGTGAGGGCGACGCCAAAGCGACCGAGGTATACGGCGCGGCGTATGGCCGCGCGCCGGAATTCTATTCGCTGTACCGCAGTCTTACTGCCTACAAGGAAAGCTTCCGGAAAAAAGACGACATCATGATCGTGGATCCGAGCTCGGATTTCTTCAAATACATGAAGAAACCCACGCGGTAAGCAGCCTTGGCCGACTTTGGCTATGTGGCATGACTTGTGGATTGCGCTGGCTTTGCTGCTGATCGTGGAGGGGGTTTTTCCTTTTCTCAGCCCGGACGGGCTGCGCAAGATGCTTGTCGCGATGCATCAGCTGAGCGACTCGCAATTGCGGTTCGCGGGGCTCACCAGCATGCTGCTCGGCGTGGTGTTGCTGTACATCATTAACCGCTAATAACATAAACATTTCCTGTTTACGATCACGCATATGCCTACCAAAGACCGCTGGCTGCTGCCCGATGGCGTTGAAGAGATACTGCCTGCCGAAGCCCGGCGCGCGGAGGCTATGCGCCGGAGCCTGCTCGATCTGTTCGAGAGGTGGGGCTACGAGCTCGTGATGCCGCCGCTCATAGAATACCTGGAATCGCTGCTGGTCGGTGCCGGCACCGAGTTCGATCTCCAGACATTCAAGGTAACGGATCAGCTGACCGGGCGACTCATGGGCATGCGGCCGGACATAACGCCGCAAGCGGCGCGCATCGACGCGCACTATCTCAAGCGCACTGCCCCAGTCCGTCTGTGCTATACCGGTTCGGTGCTGCGCACCTGTCCCGACGAGTTTGGTGGATCGCGCGAGCCCTTGCAGTTCGGCGCGGAGCTGTTCGGATATGCCGGTTCTCAGGCCGACGCCGAAATCCTGAGCCTGATGATCGCGGCGTTGCGGCTGGCGGATATTCGCGAGGCGCACATCGATCTGGGTCATGTCGGGGTGTTTCGCGGCCTGGCGGCACAGGCAAATCTGGGCGCGGAACGTGAAAAAGATTTGTTCGATGCGCTGCAGCGCAAGGCGCGCAACGAAGTCGAAGCTTTGCTCGCTGGCAGTGACGCTGCCGCCGCACCAAAGCGCATGATCGCTGGTTTACTGGATCTTTGCGGAGGGCGAGAGGTGCTGGCGCGTGCCCGCGAACAGTTGCGTAGTGCCCCGGAACAGGTGATTCGCGCGCTGGACGAGCTCGAAGCAACAGTAAATCTGGCAATGCAACGACCTGACGCCCCGGCATTTTATTTCGATCTCGCGGAGCTCTCCGGTTATCTCTACTACACCGGCGTGGTGTTTTCGGCATTTGTGCCGGGCCATGGACGCGCAATCGCACGCGGCGGGCGTTATGACGGCATCGGACGTACATTCGGGCGCGAACGCGCCGCCACCGGGTTCGGCGCGGACTTGCGGCAATGGCTGCGGCTCACGGCGACACCGACGGCTGCGCTGGCCGGGATTCTCGCGCCCGATGGCGGTGACGCGACTTTGCAGGCGGAAGTGACGCGGCTACGCGCAGAAGGCAGGCGCGTGGTGATGCGTCTGGCAGGCGACTCGTCTCCTGCGTCTGACTTTGGCTGCAATCAGGAACTCGTCAACAAAAACGGCCGTTGGGTCGTTCAACCTGTCAAATAACGAAATCGGAAATCATGGCTAAGAACGTTGTGGTGGTCGGCACCCAGTGGGGTGACGAAGGCAAGGGGAAAATTGTCGATCTGCTGACTGACCGTGCCCACGCCGTCGTGCGCTTCCAGGGCGGACATAATGCCGGGCATACGCTCGTCATCAACGGCAAGAAGACGGTGCTGCATCTCATCCCCTCGGGCGTGTTGCGCGATGGTGTCATGTGTCTCATCGGGAACGGCGTGGTGCTTTCCGTCGCCGCGCTGTTCGAGGAAATCGAGGAACTGCGGCGCGGCGGCGTGGACGCCCTGCAGCGACTGCGCGTCAGCGAATCCTGCCCGCTGATCCTGCCGCATCACGTGGCGCTCGATCATGCGCGCGAGAAAGCGCGCGGCAAGGCGGCGATTGGCACCACCGGGCGCGGCATCGGTCCGGCCTACGAGGACAAGGTTTCGCGCCGCGGCCTGCGCGTGGGCGACATGATGGATACCAGAACCTTCGGCGACAAGCTCAAAAGCGTGATGGAATACCACAATTACGCGCTCAAGAATTATTTTCACTACGATACCGTCGATTTCCAGAAGACGCTAGACGAATGCCTCGGGCTTGTTGATCGGCTGCGTCCCATGGTGGCGGATATCCCCGAGTTGCTGCATCAGTACGGGCGTGAAGGCAAGCGTGTGATGTTCGAGGGCGCGCAGGGCGCGTTGCTGGATATCGATCATGGAACCTATCCTTTTGTCACATCCTCCAATACCTGCGCCGGAGCCGCCGCCACCGGCAGTGGCGTCGGGCCGGGACGGCTCGATTATGTGCTGGGTATCACCAAGGCCTATACCACGCGCGTCGGCGCCGGCCCGTTCCCGACCGAGCTCAACGACGGCATCGGTGACCGCTTGGGCGAACGTGGCAAGGAATTCGGTGCCACCACCGGACGCAAGCGTCGCTGCGGCTGGTACGACGCCGTGATCATGCGCCGCTCGAATCAGTTAAATGGGGTGACAGGCCTGTGCGTAACCAAGCTAGACGTGCTGGATGGACTGGACGTGATCCGCGTGTGTACTGCGTATCGCCACGAAGGCAAGCTGAGAACAACGCCGCCGAGCGGCGCCGACGCACTTTCAAAATGCGAGCCGGTTTATGAGGAAATGCCGGGCTGGACGGAATCCACGCTGGGCGTAAGGAATTTTGACAAGTTACCGGCTAATGCGCAGAAATATCTCAAGAAACTCGAGGAACTCACCGAAGCGCGCATTGACCTTATCTCCACCGGAGCCGAGCGTGACGACACGATCATCTTGCGGCATCCGTTTGAATAAGGAATGTCACTTCAGGAAGGTTTCCACTGACAGGCCTGCGGGCTGGCCTGTAAGGCAGATACACCGGCGTGGGTATCAGCGCGAACAATCATGACATTTTCATGTCCAAAAAAATAGAGGACAGGAACAGCCAATGTCCGGGCTGATCATTTATACGATATACATATGCGAATAACAGGAACGCCCACCATCCGCATCGCAGGATTATTGTCGCTGATCCTGTTGTCTTCGTGCGCCTCCACCGTGCGTTTCGAGCAGATGATGGATGGATATGTCGGCGCGCCCATCGCCGATGTCCAGCGCGTGTTTGGCTATAACTACATCGAGCGAAAACTCACGGATGGCCAGCGTGTGTATACGTGGGCCTGGCAGGAGAAGGGGGTGTTCCCCGGTTACGAAACACCTACCACCATCCAAACCTTCACCTCCGACAAAGGCCAGCATGTCATCGTCATCCCCGGGACCTATTTTCCACAGACACCGTACGAGACAAATTGTGAATTCAGTTTTCTCGTTGATGCCTCGGATAAGGTGGTGTCATGGCGCGCTCATGGCAATGGCTGTGCCGGCTTCTACGGGCCAAAAGTCCTGGGGCCGGGCGGAAAATCACACCCCTGATTCCAGGCAAAATTGAGAAGCAAGCGGCGGGGCGTGATAAACTGCGTTCCGCACGTATGCGTGGTGCGGTGCTCGGAAAGGGGAAAGCCAGACCGCAGAATTTTCAGGAACTGACGCTGGTCCGTGAAAACTTGCCAGCGTCATGAAAAAATCTGGTACCGAGGAGAGGACTTGAACCTCCACGAGCTTGCGCCCGCTAGCACCTGAAGCTAGTGCGTCTACCAATTCCGCCACCTCGGCATGGACTCCGTCAATAATACGGGAGCCGGCAGGACGGCGCACTCTACCGAGAGATAAATTTTATGTCAACGCGAAAGCCGAAAAAACCGTTCCAGGACCCCATGGTGGAACGGGAAAAACAAAAATACGAGTTTCCGGTGCCCAGCCGCGAGGCCATTCTGGCGCTGCTGGCCGAGCACAACGAACCCCTGCCGTTTCAAACGCTGGCTGCCGAGCTGGGCGTCAAGGACGAGCGCGATGAAGACGCGTTCTTGCGGCGTTTGCGCGCCATGGAGCGCGACGGCCAGATCCTTAAGAACCGCCGGGATCTCTACGGCATCGCCCGCAAGATGGACATGGTCTGCGGGCGCGTCACTGGACATCCCGACGGCTTCGGGTTCCTGATTCCCGATGAGGAAGGCGAGGACGTGTTTCTTCCTCCGCGCGAAATGCGCCAGGCGATGCACGGTGACCGCGTGATGGCACGCGTCACCGGCGTGGACCAGCGCGGACGGCGCGAGGGCGTGGTGGTCGAAGTGCTCGAGCGGGCGCACAAAACCATCGTGGGCCGGTATGACGCGCGCGATGGCATGGGTTTCGTGGTTCCGGGCGACAAGCGCATCGCGCAGGACATCGTCATTCAACGCGGCGACGAGGGCGGTGCGCGGGAAGGCCAGATCGTGGCCGCGGAAATCACGTCACTGCCCACTCGTCACCGCGCCCCGGCCGGGCGCATCGTCGAGGTGCTGGGCGATCACATGGCGCCGGGCATGGAAATCGAGGTGGCGGTCCGGTCGCATGACATTCCCCACGTCTGGCCGGATGCCGTGATGCGCGAAGCGGAACAGTTCGCGCCCGAGGTGCCGGCTCAGGCTGCGCAGGGACGCTTCGATCTGCGAGATATACCGCTCGTGACCATCGATGGCGAGGACGCGCGCGATTTCGACGATGCGGTGTTTGCCGACAACACGGGAGACACCTGGCGTCTGATCGTGGCGATCGCCGATGTGTCTTATTACGTCAAACCCGGCGCGGCGCTGGACCGCGAGGCCTACGCGCGCGGCAACTCGGTTTATTTCCCGCAACATGTCATCCCGATGTTGCCGGAGGCGCTGTCCAACGGCTTGTGCTCGATCAATCCGCACGTGGATCGTTTGTGCATGGCCTGTGAGATGCAGATCGACGGCAGCGGCAAAATACTCAAATACCGGTTTCTGGAAGCGGTCATGCGCTCGCGCGCGCGCCTCACCTACACCAAAGTGGCGGCCATGCTGGTGGATAAAGATGCCGCGCTGCGGCGCGAGTACGCTGACGTCGTGCCGCACCTGGAAACGCTGTACGGTCTTTATCATATCCTGCACGCCGCGCGCATGAAGCGCGGCGCGGTGGATTTCGAACTGCCAGAGACGCGCATCCTGTTCGACGAGAATCGCAAGATCAAGCGCATTATTCCCTTGCAGCGCAATGACGCGCACCGCCTGATCGAAGAATGCATGCTCGCGGCCAACGTCTGCGCCGCGGAAATTCTGCGGAAAAACAAGGTCCCGGCGCCGTATCGAATTCACGAAGGCCCGACGGCGGAAAAGCTGAACGATCTGCGTGAGTTCTTGACCGAGATGGGGCTTTCCCTCGGCGGCGGTGACAAGCCGCAGGCGCAGCATTATTCCAAACTCATCAAGGCGGTGGAGCAGCGCTCCGACTCGCGCCTGATTCAGACCGTGCTGCTGCGGTCCCTGAGCCAGGCGGTGTACAGCCCGGACAACATCGGCCATTTCGCGCTCGGGTATCCGAACTACACGCACTTCACCTCGCCGATCCGCCGTTACCCCGACCTGCTGGTGCATCGCGCGATCAAGGACATCATCGCGCGCCGTCCCACCGGCATGACGCCGGAACTGGCCAAGCAGCAGGGCGAGCACTGTTCGCTCACCGAGCGCCGCGCCGACGAGGCTACGCGCGAAGTCGTCCGCTGGCTCAAGGCGGTGTACATGATGGACAAGATCGGCGAGGAATTCGACGGCATCATCAGCGGCGTCACGAACTTCGGGATTTTCGTCGAACTGGTGGAAGTTTATGTGGACGGCCTGGTGCACATCACGGCGCTTGGCAACGATTACTATCATTTCGACGCGGCGCATCACCGCCTGATGGGTGAACGCACGAAACAAACCTATCGTCTCGGTGACAAGTTGCGCGTGCGTGTGGTGCGTGTGGATCTGGACGAGGCCAAACTCGATTTTGAGATCGCCGGTTCACCTCCCGCCGGTAAGCGTGCTACGGGCGCCAAGCGCCGTCCCGCCGAAGGCAAACGTGAAACCAGGCGCGAAGGCAAGCCATCGCGGAAACCCCGGGGCAAGCGCCGCCGCTGACATGGA
Source organism: Sulfuricaulis sp. (assembly GCA_035456865.1). Taxonomy (GTDB): domain Bacteria; phylum Pseudomonadota; class Gammaproteobacteria; order Acidiferrobacterales; family Sulfurifustaceae; genus Sulfuricaulis. Next base: position 1,269 of record DATICK010000280.1, on the reverse strand, counting down.
CGAGAATTGCATCTGCGGCCTGCACGCGGTGCTCGCCGCGTTGAAGAACAATCCGCAGACAGTCGAGGAAATCTGGGTCAGCGACGCCCGCGAGGATAAACGCGTGTCCTCGGTGATTCAGGCGGCGCATGATGTGCGCGTGAAAGTGCACAAGTCCCCGCGTGCCGCGCTCGACCGCATGGTTGACGGCATGCGGCACCAGGGTGTGGTGGCGCGGCTGCGCGAGGCGCCGGTACGCAAGGAACAGGACCTCGAGACATTTCTTTCACGATTGCCGGACATGCCGCTGTTACTGGTGCTCGACGGCGTGCAGGACCCGCACAATCTCGGTGCCTGCCTGCGCTCCGCCGACGCCGCCGGTGTTCACGCGGTGATCGTGCCACGCGAGCACAGCGCGCCTCTGAGTGCCGTCGCCCGGCGCGCCGCGAGCGGAGCCGTGGAATCCATTCCGGTGTATCAGGTGGTGAATCTCGCGCGCACCCTGCGCCAGCTCAAGGAGGCGGGCATCTGGCTCGCCGGCGCCAGCCAGGATGCCGACACCGATATCTTCCATTCCGACCTGCGCCGGCCGCTGGCCTTGATATTGGGCGGGGAGGGCAAGGGACTGCGGCGGTTGACGCAGGAAGAATGCGACATGCTGGTGCGCATCCCCATGGCCGGGAGCGTGGAAAGCCTGAATGTTTCCGTCGCGGCAGGAGTGTGTCTCTTCGAGGCTGTGCGTCAGCGGCAGAACGACACGTAGAGTTGCTGTTAAGATGTCGTTGTCAGGTGTTCATTGTGATGCCATCAAGAGTGATGGCATAAACTCCATTTCGGTAACTTAACGCAGAATTGAGCGGCGCGGGCCACCGAGGTAACAGGAAACAATGCGCTGTCTCACCGCGTCCGTCTCCAATGACGTGTTAGGCAACACGCGCCCGAAGTTTTTTGATCCATGGTCCTAACCTCAACAATAACCAAGTTAAAAGCGGCCAGGCAATTATGAATGAACCATGGATGAGGCCCCAGCCGTGAAAAACGGGCCAATTCATACGATCAAACAAGGCACCGAGCGGAACCAGAAGAACAAAACCTCCGACTATGGCAAGGAAATAGCGCAGTACCCCTTTCGTTGTTATATTCATTGTTGTTGCCTAACTAAAAGTAGACACCCGAAAAATCGGCTGGAAAAAAACCATAGAGGTGTACAATTCTGTCCAAAGTAAAAATGATCTTTGTTTTTATAAACTTATTAAAATAATAACACCCGAAAATGGTAGAGAAACACCC
>DATICK010000279.1:0-2103 GCA_035456865.1 Sulfuricaulis sp. | reverse complement strand
GCGGTGCGACCCGTAGAGCAGCGCACGGAACATGTGCAGATACACCACGATGAAGAAGAACGAGGCGCCGACGGAATGCATGTAGCGCAGCAGCCAGCCCCAGTCCACGTCGCGCATGATGTACTCGACCGAGGCGAACGCGAGCCCCGTGTCCGGCTTGTAGTGCATGGTGAGGAAAATGCCGGTGACGATCTGCATCACCAGCATCAGCAACGCGAGCGAGCCGAAGTAATACCAGAAATTGAAATTTTTCGGCGCGTAGTATTTCGCGAGATGCTCCTCCCAGACCTTGGTCAGCGGGAAGCGGTCATCGATCCAGGCCAGCAGCTTTTGCATCACGCGGCTCCTTTCTGGTCAACACCGATGATGATGCGTGTGTTGCTCAGGAAACTGTACGGGGGGACATGCAGATTGGTCGGCGCCGGGACGTTCTTGAACACGCGTCCGGCCAGGTCGAACTTGGAACCGTGGCAGGGACAGAAGAATCCGCCCGGCCATTCGTCACCCAGGCCCGAGACCGCGCCGGCCTGGAGGCGCTGCGCAGGCGAACAGCCCAGGTGGGTGCAAATGCCGACGAGCACGAGGTACTCGGGCTTGATGGAGCGCGTTTCGTTCTGCGCATAGCTTGGCTGCTGATCGGCGACGGCGGATTTCGGATCGGCGAGGAATTTCGTGTCTTCGGAAAGCGATTTCAGCATCTCCGGCGTGCGCCGCAGGATCCACACCGGCTTGCCGCGCCATTCTACCGTCAGCAGCTGTCCCGGCTCGATCTTGCTGATATCGACCTCAACCGGGGCGCCGGCCGCCTTGGCACGGGCGCTGGGCATCATGCTGAGGACAAAGGGGGTGGCCGCAAAGGCCGCTCCTACGACTCCTAATCCGCTGGTAATCACCAGTAAACGCCGTCGGCGCGGATTGACACCCTCTTCACTCATGTAGCCCCCTCGATCCTTAAAGCGCAAAAAATAAAAAAATCACGCCTAGCAGCGCAATTTTCTGAAATGAATCAGGTAATTGATCCGGAAGAAACCTTCCCCGCCCTGAAAAACGGCGCATAGGATTATATAACGATTCGCCTGAGTCAAGCGCATAAATCAAGTCGCGTGGGCAATTTTTTCACAAAAATCCGCCCGCCGCCGGCCATGTCTCCCCTGGGATCAGCACGCGGGGCAACTCTTCGATAGAATTGGCGCCCCATCATCCCAGCTTGCGGGTCGACTATGCGGCTGCGCCCTGTCCTGTCCTATCTCGCCCAGGCAATCGTCCTGGGACTGGCCTTTGCCTTCCTCGTGACCTATTTCTGGCCGGAGATCGCCCGGCGCGAGGTCCCGACGGTCGAAATCCGTCAGACCGCGCCGGAAGCGGTGACACGCCCGGTGAACGGCCCGTCTTCCTATGCCGCAGCCGTGGACAAGGCCTCGTCCGCGGTGGTCAATATCAACACCGCCAAGGTCGTGACGGTGCGGCCGCATCCGTTCTTCGACGATCCTGTGTTTCGCCAGTTCTTCGGCGGCGCGGACAACCTGATTACCCCGCGCAAGCGCGTCGAAACCAGCCTTGGCTCCGGCGTCATCATGAGCGAGCAGGGTTTCATCCTCACCAACCATCATGTCATCCAGGGCGCCGATGCGATCCAGGTCTCGCTGCAGGACGGCCGGATGGCGCAGGCCAAATTGGTGGGCAGCGATCCGGACACGGACGTGGCGGTGCTGAAAATCGATTTGAAGAAACTGCCGGTCATCACGCTCGGTCATTCCGACAATCTGCGCGTCGGAGACGTGGTGCTGGCCATCGGCAATCCCTTCGGCGTGGGACAGACCGTAACCATGGGCATCGTCAGCGCCACCGGCCGCAACAAGCTCGGCATCAACACCTTCGAGAACTTCATCCAGACCGACGCCGCGATCAATCCCGGCAACTCCGGCGGCGCGCTGGTCGACGCCGAGGGAAATCTCGTCGGGATCAATACCGCCATGTTCTCCCGCAGCGGCGGTTACCAGGGAATCGGCTTCGCCATCCCCACCAGCCTGGCCGAAGACGTAATGAAGGAAATTCTGCAACACGGCCGGCCGGTTCGCGGCTGGCTCGGGGTCGAGGCGCAAG
>DATICK010000278.1:0-3341 GCA_035456865.1 Sulfuricaulis sp. | reverse complement strand
TAGAGTGTGTGGCCGCCCTTCATCAGGTTATGGGCCATGGGGCGACCCATGATTCCGAGACCGACAAATCCGATTTTCATGACAGTTCTCCTAATAGATTATTTTTGCGACAGATACGCCGCGGCCCAACCGAGTCCCGCGACGGTCGTAGCGGCCGGTTTGTATTCACAACCGATCCAGCCGTCGTAACCGATCTGGTCGATATGATTGAACAGGAATGAATAATTAATCTCTCCGGTGCCCGGCTCGTTACGACCCGGATTGTCCGCGATCTGGATGTGGCGAATGCGGGAAAGGTTTTTTTTCAGGCTCGCCGCGAGTTCACCCTCCATGCGCTGCATGTGATACACGTCGTATTGCAAGAACAGGTTGTCCGATCCCACCTCGTCCATGATCTCCAGCGCCTGTGCGGTGCGTGATAAATAGAAGCCGGGTATATCAAAGGTGTTGATCGGTTCGATCAGGAGCCTGATACCGGCGGTTTTGAGCTTTCCGGCCGCGAATTTCAGGTTTTCGACAAACGTCTTGCGCAGCTGATCCGACTTGGCGTCCTTGGGCGCGATCCCGGCCAGGCAGTTGACCTGCTTGCACCCGAGCGCGGTGGCGTAGTCGATAGCCTTGCCAACGCCGTCCTGGAATTCACCGACGCGTGCCGGCTGGCAGGCATTGCCGCGATCGCCAGCACCCCAATCGCCGGCGGGCAGATTGTGCAGCACCTGGGTCAGCTTGAGCGTCTTGAGTTTGTCCGCCAGCTGATTCTTGTCGTTGGCATAGGGAAACAGGTATTCGACGCCGCGGAATCCGGCCTTGGCGGCGGCATCGAAGCGGTCCAGAAATTCGACCTCGTTGAACAGCATGGTCAGGTTGGCGGCAAACTTGGGCATCGTCGTTCCTTCAATGATGGAATTGAGCGCATGTCGCGGCAAACCTCGCCGCGACATTCTCGCGATTGGCAACGGTGATCAGGCTGCCTGCGTTTTTTTCTCGGGTTTGCGGTCGTAAATCTCTTCGAACTCGGTGATCTTGTCGATCTCCGGGCCCATGGAGATATTCGTCACGCGCTCGGTAATCACCTCGACCACGACCGGCACGCGCTTTTCCTTGCTCAGGCGCCGCGCCTCCTGAAAGGCGTCGGCCATCAGCTTCGGATCGAAGATGCGCGTCGCGAGACAGCCCATCGCCTCTACGGCCTTGACGTGATCAACGCCATATTCGCCGATCTCGGGACAGTTGATGTTATTAAAACTCAACTGGACCTGGTAATCCATTTTGTAACCGACCTCGGCCTGGCGAATCAGCCCGAGATAGGAGTTATTGATCAGGATCATCACGAACGGCACGTGATGCTGGGCGGCGACCGCGAGCTCTTCGATGAGAAACTGGAACGAATAATCGCCGACGACGCCGACCACCTCCTTGCTCGGGTCGGCCAGCTTGACGCCGGTGCACGCCGAGATTTCCCAGCCGAGCGGGCCGGCCTGGCCGCAGACGATGTAGTTTCGCGGCTTGTTGATTTTCTGGAACTGGCCCGAGGCGATCTGGTACAAGCCGATGGCGGTCACGAAGCAGGTGTCTTCATCGAAGACATTGTTGATTTCCTGAAATACGCGCTGCGGCTTGATCGGCACGTTGTCGAAATCGGTGCGCCGCTGCATGGTGAATTTCCGCTCTTGAACCTCGGCAACCCACGTCTTGCGGTTGGCAATCTTGCCTGCCTGCTTGCGCGCCCGCGCCGCCGCGACAAATTCCTCGAGCGCGTACCCGGCGTCGCCGACGATGCCGAGATCGGGACAGAACACGCGGCCGATCTGCATCGGGTCGATGTCGACGTGGACGAATTTGCGCCCTTTGGTGTAAATATCGAGACTGCCGGTCTGGCGATTGGCCCAGCGGTTGCCGATGCCGAGCACGAAATCGCTGCGCAGGAAGGTCGCGTTGCCGTAACGGTGCTGGGTCTGCAGGCCCATCATCCCGGCGTTCAGCGCATGATCGTCGGGAATGCTTCCCCAGCCCATGAGCGTGGGGATGACGGGCGTCTGGGTCAACTCGGCCAGTTCCACCAGCAGGCCGGACGCCTCGGCGTTGATCACGCCGCCGCCGGAGATGATCAGGGGGCGCTGGGATTCCATCATCATGTCGAGCGCCTTCTCGATCTGTTTCCGGTGCGGGCGCGGCTTGAACACCTCGAGCGGGAAATCGGAGTCGGGATCGTATTCGATGATTTCCTTCTGGACGTCGATCGGCAAATCGATCAGCACCGGGCCGGGACGGCCGGAGCGCATCAGGTGAAACGCCTGGCGGAAGGCACGCGGCACCTGCGCCGCTTCCATGACGGTGATCGCCCACTTGGTCACGGGTTTGGCGATCGCGGCGATGTCGACCGCCTGGAAATCCTCCTTGTGCAATTTCGCGCGTGGCGCCTGGCCGGTGATGCACAGGATCGGAACGCTGTCGGCCATGGCCGAGTACAGGCCGGTGATCATGTTGGTGCCGGCCGGACCCGACGTGCCGATGCAGACGCCGATGCGGCCGCTCGCGGCACGCGTATAGCCTTCGGCCGCGTGGGTGCCGCCTTCTTCATGGCGCACCAGCACGTGTTTGATCTTGCTCCCGTTCATCGCCTGATACAGCGGCAGGATCGCGGCGCCGGGCACGCCGAACGCCAGCTCGATGCCTTCGCTTTCCATGACGCGAATCGCCGCTTCGGTTGCGGTCATTTTTGCCATTTGTTGTTTCCTCGATATTTTACAATGCGGAACTGTAATTCATCGGACGGGAAATCCGGAATGAATTAATTTTTACCGGCGCCCGGCAACAGCGGGCCTCTTGCAACAAAGGCTAACGCAGGATAGGATATTTCACAATACATAATCGTTTTCACTATACGCAATATGCTCAAAACCGCCACGTCTTCGATTCAGGTGATTGACCGGGTGACGACGCTGCTCGATGCCATCGCGGCGCGCCCGGAACCGTCCAGCCTCAAATTCCTGTCGGCCGAAACGCATCTGCACCCGTCCACCGCGTTCCGCATCCTCAAGGCGCTCACCGGGCACGGGCTCGTCGAGCGCACGGTCAACGGCCAGTACACGCTGGGCGTGAAGCTGCTGCACTTCGGCAGTCGCGTGCACGGAAAAGTCGATCTGCTGCGCGAGGCCAAGCCGATCATGGAATGGCTGCGCTCGCAGGTCGGCGAATCCGTGAACCTCACGGTGCGCGAAGGCGACGAGGTGGTGTACGTGGAGCGCGCCATTCCCAACCGCATGATGCGCGTGGAACAGGTGATCGGCAGTCGCGCGCCGCTGCATGTCACCGCCGTGGGCAAACTGTTCCTCTCCGAG
>DATICK010000277.1:0-24468 GCA_035456865.1 Sulfuricaulis sp. | reverse complement strand
ACGCGAGCGCGGTTGGCAGGGAACGGTCTGGCTCGGATTGCACGTCGAGCCCAACGGACGCCTCGAAAACGTCCATCTGGAACGCAGCTCCGGCTATGCCGTTCTGGACCGATCGGCGTTAAACTCTCTCAGCCGGCTGGGTTATCTCACCGAAGCAGTTGCCTGGCTTAATGGCCGCAGCCACGACATTCAGTTGCCCGTGATCTACCGGCTGGTGGAGAACTGATATGGGACATCGCCTCTCGAAAATCTACACTCGCACCGGCGATGACGGCACCACCGCTCTCGGTGACGGATCGCGCGTAAAAAAAACCGAACGGCGTATCGAGGCAATCGGCGCGGTGGACGAATTGAACAGCCTCCTGGGGTTGCTGCTCGCTCATCAAATATCGGATGAAATTCGCGTCAGCCTTACCGATGTGCAGCACGAACTATTCGACCTCGGCGGAGAACTCAGCATTCCCGGCCGTTCTGCCATCAGCGAGGAAAAGGTCAATCGTCTGGAAACGATACTGGACAAATTCAATGCGGACTTGCCGCCACTCAAGGAATTTATACTTCCCGGGGGATCTGAAGCCGCGGCCGTGTGTCATCTGGCACGGTCCGTGTGTCGCCGCGCGGAACGGCGTGTGATTCGCCTTGGAGAAGAGGAAAAGATAAACGCCGCCGCAACAAAATACCTGAACCGGCTGTCCGACCTGCTGTTTGTTCTCGCGCGCGTGCTGAACGTTCATGCCGGACACACTGATGTTCTGTGGCAGCCCGGAAAGAACCGTTAACGACTGCCTGACACTTTTCTTTTTGCCCGTGCCTGTTCCAGCACGGCACATACCCGCTCGGCGCCTTCGAGGATTCTCGGGCTATGACGGTGAATCAAGTCGGGTGGAATCAAAAACAGGTTGTCCTGCGCCACGGCGATAATCATTGGCCAGGTTCGCCACCGGTCACGCCACTCCGGCCATAGCGGTTCGTAGCCGCTGGCCAGAATAACCTCTGGATTTCTTTGCACCACGGATTCCACGTCCACCCGCGGCGTCAACCCCGGCGCATCGGCATAAACATTTCGGCCGCCGCATAACTGGATGACATCGTTAATGAGGTGGCGACGACTTACCGTAAGCAGGGAACTGTCCAGAATCTGATAAAACACCGGCACAACCGGGCGGCCTGAATACCGGGCACGCAGCCGGGTGAGCTGCTGGCGAAAAGCTTTGGCGGTTTTGCCGGCAAGTACTTCTGTCCCGGCGAGCTTACCGAGTCGTTCCAGCAGGTCGGCCACGTCATTAAGATGGCGCGGTTCGGTCTGAAAGACAGGCATCCCGAGTGCGGTCAATCGTCCGACCTGCCACGAAGGATTGCCGGACTGCCAGGCAATGACAAGATCGGGGCGCAACGCGACGATCGCCTCGATATCAAGACCCGCTCCGCTGCCCACGCGAGGGATATTTTTCGCCGCCTCCGGATAATCGCTGTACGCCACGGCACCCACAACGAAGTTTCCCGCGCCAGCCGCGTACAACAGTTCCGTCACGTTTGGTGCCAAACTGACGATGCGCCGGGCGGGAGATACCAGCGTCAGCATCCTGCCTGCGTCATCAGGCACGATAATTTCCGCGTGGGCGGTCGGGATTATCGCCAGGCACCCCAGCCAGAGCCGTAGCCATCGCCGGAATATGAGAATAAATTTATTCACACTGGATCACAAATTGCCGCCATGGAACAGCAACTGCGGAAACAGTTGTCCGCCATGTTTCTCGACGCGGATACGGGTGATACCGGCATTCGGTACCTGCAAGCGGAACAGGTGCTGAAGCGGTACATTCAGAACATGCGCGACGACCATGCGAATCACACCGGCATGGGCAACAACCAGCACATGCTTTCCAGCATGGCGTTCAAGCAGGCTGTCCCAGGCAGAAATAACCCGGTCACGAAATGCCGTAAGCGTTTCGGCGCCCGCTGGCGCATGCGTCACCGGATCATGGCGGAATCGATTGAGAATTTCAGGATCCGCCGCAGTCAACTCGTCGGGAGTACGCCCTTCCCACGTACCAAAACCCAACTCGATCAGGCGCGCATCGATGTCCAACGGCAATTGGCGACGCTTGGCCAGTTCCCGGGCAAAATCCGCGCAACGTGAGAGGGAAGAGCTGATCACAGCCTGCCACGGACAATGATCGCCCACGGCATTTCGCATCTGCGCCCAACCTTTTTCACTCAGCGGATCGTCCGTCTGACCGCGATACCTGCGTCCACCGACGGGTTCACCGTGGCGCATCAAATCGAGGGTGGTTATCGGCTGCCGGGACATGAAGCGCGGAAGAAAAATCCATATTTACGCATGGCGCACCGCAACGGAATCGGGCCACCGGTTATGTCGGGAGAATCTGTAGAGGTGGACTAGCCCGAGAACAGACCAACCAGATGCGCTCCGGTCATCAGTATGCCGACGACGAACCACAACAACAGCACCCGCCAGACAAGGGCGACGACGCGGCGCACATGGCCGGCATCCGGAATGACAGAGAAATCGGAAGATCTTTCGGCATATTCATCCTCTTCCTGGGTCTCGCATATCTGCATGTGCATCGCGCCGAAACCGGAAGCCAGCAGCGGACCGCTGTTAATATCCGACCAGACCCCGACGCGCCGACGCCAACAGTGCAGCGCATCTTCAAAGCTGCCCATCAATGCGTAGGAAAGCGCTGTGATGCGCGCAGGTATCCATCCCAGCAGATCATCGAAGCGGGCCGCCGCCCAGCCGAATTCAGCGAAACGCTCGTAACGGTGTCCCCAGAGAGAATCCAGAATGCAGCTCAGCCGTTGCAATACCGCTCCGAATGGACCCAGCAGCATGAACCAGAAAATAGGCGAGACGATTAATGAATTACCCTGCTTGAGCACGCCTTCCACCGCGGCGCGCGCGATGTCGGCTTCATTTTTCTCCGTGGCGCCTTTCCCGGTCAATTCCTGCAATTTCTCGCTTGCTTCATCGAGATCACCGGATTCCAGGGCAATCGATATCGCATTCGCCGTTTTTCCTGAGCGATGAACATCGACACACAGATAGAGCACCACGACATCGAAGGCTAATCGGAGTATCCAGGCGAGTTGCCCGAGAACGTAGTGAAGCAGAAATACGCCAGCGACGATGGGCAGCGTCGCCAACATGACAGCACCGACACCGTGCGCACGCTTGCCGCCGTTGAATCGTTCTTCGATGGATTCCGCCCAATCGCGATACCAGACAAAGGGCTTGATTCCCTGACGGTCGGGAATTAGATGGTCCAGCGTGATCGCCAGCAACACCACAATCAGAATTTCACTCATGCCAGACGCTTTTCATCCTTGTTTACATGTAAATGTAATGGCCGCGCGTATCACAAGGCAAGTCCTAGGCGCAACTATCCAGGTATCTTTTCCAGTCGAACGTCGGACCCGGATCGGTCTTGCGTCCGGGCGCAATATCGCAATGTCCATATATGCGCTCTGGCGTAATGGCGGGATAAGCCTGCCGGAGAACGTGGGTAAGCTTGGTCAGCGACTTGTACTGGGCTTCCTCAAACGGTAGATCATCCGCTCCCTCCAGTTCGATACCAATGGAAAAATCGTTAATACGGCTTCTCCCCTCGCAATAAGACAGACCGGCGTGCCAGGCACGCCGGTGCAATGGAACGAATTGGACAAGCTGACCGTTGCGACGTATCAGGAAGTGGGTGGAGACCTTCAGATTCTGGATCTCACAATAATACGGATGTTCATCGGGATTCAGGATGTTGCAGAAAAGCTGCTCGATACCTCGCCCTCCGAATCTTCCCGGCGGGAGGCTGATCGAATGTATGACCAGGATATCTATCGGCGCCCCATCCGGGCGCGCGTCACAATTAGGAGATGCCACATACGACGCGCCCTGGATGAGTCCGCTTGCCGTATCAATCTGCATGACACTGTGCCACTCCTTTGCAATCCGAGGTGGGGTCATGAAGAAACTGTAGCTGATAGCCCCCTTTTTAAGATGGTGCCGGTGACCGGAGTCGAACCGATGACCTACTGATTACGAATCAGTTGCTCTACCAACTGAGCTACACCGGCTACGCGCAATGTCAGCGGGCCGGGAGTATAAGCTGTTCTTCCCAGTGAACCAATACTCCGGGTAATTGCGAATACAGCAACTACTTCGCGGCGCGCATCCGCACTATGACATCCACTCCTTCGAGCTGGGCGCCATTTGGCAACGGCGGCAATCCACTGACATGGATCTGCTCGGCGCTGATGTCGGTCAGTTCGCCGGTGGCAACATCGAAAAAATGGTGGTGGGGCGCCGTGTTCGGATCGTAAAAAATCCGGGTAGGATCGGCGATTACTTCCCTGACCACCCCTTTGTCCGCCAGCAGCCCGAGCGTGTTATACACCGTTGCCTTGGAGACACGGCGGTTATCCGCATTCACCAGCCGATAAACATCCTCGGCGGAAAGATGGGTGCAGCGCGTAAACAAGACGCGCGCAATTAATACCCTTTGAGCTGTAGGGTGAATACCATGACTGCGTAGCAGCGCAACGACATCAGTATCGGACATGATTTTCAGGGGAGGATACATTTAGAATGATTTTAAAATAGACGATGCATAAAGTCTAATATTTGCCGTAAACCGGCTACAGCCCAATACGAGTGCAATATATTCAGTTAACATAATTTATTCTGTGACTTAGTCATCACCGCAATTGAGAAATATACCGCCCGTCGGCCAATTTCTGATAATTATCCTCTCTTGTATCGTAATTGGTGGGCGCCCTGTTTTCACAAAAATCACTGAACGTGACAAATCTCGGCAATTGCGGAGATCCGAACCGCAATTAAACTTAAATTACGTGTAAATTATGAATACCAAAATTCAACGTGTTTTCAGGCTGAAATGAATAGCACCAGACGTTATCGTTATCGAATTTCCATTGGCTCTCAGAATCTGCTATGTCCTTTTGTCTGCCATTTATTACCGTCTGTCTGTTTAAATCGTCCGCTCGATTATCCGTTAGTCGGCTTAAATAAACCGTTCATCCGGAATAGCGGTGTAACGCTGATTGAATTGATAATTGTCCTAACAATTGCAGGTGTTCTTGCCGCACTGGCCGCCCCTAACATCCAAAGATTGGTCGCCAGCAATCGACTCACTGCTCAAGTTAACGATCTACTGGCGGATATAAATCTGGCAAGAAGTGAGGCCATCAAACGCAATACCAAGGCAGGTATCTGTGTCACCGCGGCTGGCGGGACTGCATGCGTCGGGGGCGGAAACTGGGTCAACGGCTGGCTGGTTTATTACGTCTGCCAGGCCGGAGATCCTTCAGGCTGCGTCGTTGACTCCAATGTTCCGGTGAAAATGCATGAGGTGCTTTCCGGAAATAACACTCTGACGGGCCCCGCTGATGCCTTGGTCTACAAAAAACAAGGTGTTGTCGATAGCGGTGCGGGCCAATTCACCCTTACCGATCCCAGTATAACCAACACAAGCGGCAGACGTATTGTTTGTGTCACTCCCACTGGACGTCCAAATCTCAGCCAGGTGAATTGCCCATGACATCTGGCATTCATACAAGAACTGCTCGCTCGCCATACCATCAAGGTTTCTCGCTTATTGAGGTCCTTGTCGCATTGCTCGTGCTATCCATCGGGCTACTGGGGCTGGCGGCATTACAGACAACATCATTGCAATACAACACAGGTTCATACCAGCGCACTCAGGCCACTTTCCTGGCGTACGACATCATCGACCGCATGCGCGCCAACAGCGACGCGGTCGCAAACGCGGATGGCACTGGTTATGACCAACCGGTTTCCGCCAACGTAAGCAGCAGCACCAACTGCGACGCCACCAGCTGCACGAGCGCCCAGATGGCGCTTTATGATGTCAACAGGTGGTATAACAGGATCGTTGCCACGCTTCCTGACGTCGCCGCCACTCCGCCAACCATCGATGTAGATTCCAGCAAGAAAGTAACAATCACCATTCGCTGGAAGGAACGGGATGTGCCGCTAACCCAAAGGTGGATAGTGCAACTATGAGACTGCATCGCCAACACATGATGAGAATCCGCGGATTCAGCCTGGTGGAGCTGATGGTGGCGCTCACCATCGGGCTTATCATTCTGGCAGCCGTTTCAACACTGTTTGTCAGCAGCAAACAGACCTACACCACTCAGGACCGTCTGGCGCGACTACAGGAAAATGCGCGCTTTGCCATGCACTTCATCGTCAAGGATTTGCGGCTGGCGGGATACTTTGGGTGCGTCAGCGAACTTACGCCGGGATCCATCAATAACACCTTGAACAACAAAACGGACTTCGCCTGGAATGCCCAGATACCCATAGAAGGTGTTAACAATATCGCCGGCGCCTATGGCAGCCCCACGGGTACCTGGTATCCCTCTGCTAATAACGTGATGCCCACCAATGCCATTCCGGGCACCGACGCTGTCACAGTTCGCATGGCAGATTCCGACAGCGATATTTCTCTTAATCAGGAGATGCCAAACGAATCGGCGGTGCTCAAGACCAGCACTATCGCCGGCCTGAGCGAAGGTGACGTCATCATGGTCTCGGACTGCGCCAGCGCCGACATCATGCAAATTACCCAATTAGATCCCACCGATCCTCATATCGTACATAACAGTGGCGACAACGATCCCCTCCCCGGTAATGACACCCAGTTTCTGAGCAAGACCTATAGTCCTTCCTCGTCTCCGGATGGAACCAGAATCATGAAATTCGTGACGCGCCGATATTTCATCGGTACCGGCGCCAGCGGAAACCCGGCATTGTTCCGACAGGACAATATCGCGGCGGCGGTCGAGCTGGTAGATGGCATCGAGAACCTGCAAGTCCTGTACGGCAAGGACACCGACAGCGACGGGAAGCCGAATATCTACCTCAAGGCCGGCGATGCGGGATTACAGTCGGAGGCCGACTGGTCGTCGGTCAGAAGCGTGCGCATTGGCATCCTCGCCCGAACCGTGAATGAAAAAGATACCGATGTCGACAGCAATACCTACGATATTGACGGCGACGGCACAACCGACGTTCCCGCCCAGAACGACCGTAATAAACGTCGTGTTTTCCAGGCAGCGGTTCAGCTGAGAAATCTGCAATGAACAATCTACTACTCATGCCTCGTGAAGCATGTCCTGCCACGACAAACGGCAGACACGGCTATCCATCCATCGGGAACCGGAGGCAGCGAGGTACCGCACTCGTCATGAGCATGGTGATTCTGCTGATCTTGACCATTCTCGGGATCACCGCCATGGGCACCGCCTCGCTGGAAGAGAAGATGTCCGGCAACACGCAGGAGTCCACGCGCGCCTTTGAGGCAGCGGAATCCGGGCTGATGGAAGCCGCCAATACCCCCGGCAGTCTCGTGCTGAGCGGAACCAGCAATAACTCCTTTAATTACAGCCTCATGAACGCCACGGCGGATGTCCACACGGAGTGGATTCAGAATTCGAACCCGAAACGCGGCACGGGATACAGCGCGGCACATGGCCAGACGGCCCATTTTGATCAGACGAGCACCGGAAAAACCGGGGTCGGCGCCAAAGCTGTTATTCATCAGGGCATTGCCCAAGTCTTACCTTAATAAAATCGGCAGGTGAGTCATCATGCGTAATTATCAGAGCCTACTTAATCGAGCATTAATCCTTTTGGGCGCGACGGCGTTAGCCGCGCTATCTGGCATCGCGCCTGTCCGCGCCATGGACACTGATGTCTATCTCATGTCGCCTACCGTGGCGCGCGACGATTCGCCGAACGTGATGATCGTTCTGGACAACTCGGGCAGCATGAGCACCGTCATCAGCAACACGCGCCCGGCCTATGACCCGTCGATCAATTATTGCACCGGAGATCTGGATGCCCTCACGGGTATCGTTGGCGCCAATGGCGGCAAACCCAGCAATTGCTCGTCCATAACCGGACGCGTTTTCTGGTCGTTCAGCTCCAGCCCGCCGTCCACGACCTCCAGCAATTATTTCACCTCGGGCAAGAACAAGTGCCTCGACTCCGCGACGGCGCTGAGCGCGAGCGGTTCGTATGGTTCGACGAAAATCATTGGTTATATCAGCGGCACCGGCTGGAGATCGCTAAACGGCCGCCAAGATGGAGATTTTACCTATGTAGACTGCGAGGCCGACGGTACAACCAATGGACAGACCGCGGGTGACAATACTTTCCCGCGCAGATCGAACAGTGCTTATACCAGCACCTCAAGTCAGGAATTCAACTGGAGCAATTTCACGAGCAACGACAAGCCCGTCCTTTACAGCCCTAACTTTGTTAACTACTGGAACAACTCCGCCCTGCTGACATCGAAAACCCGCCTGAATGTCGCCAAGGATGCGGTTAAAAGCATCATCGACACAAACAAGTCCGTCCGTTTCGGGTTGACGGTGTTCAACACCAACAATTCATCGCCGGATGGCGGGCGCGTACTGATGCGGATCGATACAATGGATGACGCGCGCCGGACCGCTATGAAAAACATCGTGGACGGCCTGACGGCCAGCACCAACACCCCCTTGGCTGAGACCATGTGGGAGGCTTATCGCTATTTCGGGGGTCACGGCGTCACCTACGGCAATCCCTCACCCGTGCAAACGCCGCATCAAGATTCGTGCGCGCAAAACGTTACGAACAGCGCATGCAATAATGGTGGTACGTACGACGCAATAGCCGCCGGCGATCCCAGCTATAACGATGGAACATACATCTCGCCGTTCAGGTATGGCTGCCAGACGGCCTACATCATCTATGTCACGGATGGCGATCCCACCAATGACAGCGCAGCCAACAGCGATATCGCAAGCCTCATCGGTGCCAGTTGCGACGGCAGCAGCTGCCTGGACGATCTCTCCGGCTGGATACACGACCAGGATATTGACACCAGCCTGACGGGAAAACAGACGGTCAAGACCTATACCATCGGTTTTGGCGGCGGTATTTCGGCAGCCGGTCTCGCCCTGCTGCAACAAACCGCCTCGAAAGGCGGCGGCACCTACTACAATGCCGACGACGCCGACCAATTGGCTTCGGCGCTTCAAGGGGCCATTTCCGACATCTTGCAGACCACGGCGTCTTTTACCGCACCCAGCCTGTCCATCAACGCATTCAACAAACTGTATAACCAGGATGACGTGTATTTCGCCCTGTTCAAGCCCTCTGCGTCTCAGGCCTGGGACGGTAACATCAAGCGCTACAGACTCTGCAATGCCTCGGATGTCACTGCTTACGGCTGCACCTTCGGGGAAGTCATCGATGTCAATAACGTCGCTGCCATTGATACCCTGACCAGCAAGATCAAACCCACGGCGGTGAGTTACTGGGGCACAACCGCCGACGGTTCGGAAGTCAACCAGGGCGGCGCGGGGGCACAGATCGCCAAAAACAGCGTCGTTCCGCGCACGCTTTATACCTATCGGGGCGCCTATACCGGGGTATCCTCGTCTGCCCCGGCGACGCCGGTCGCGATGGTCGCCAGCGCCGGCAACCCGGTTTACGACGCCGCGGTAACCGACCCGACCATCCTCGGACTGCCTGCCTCCGCCACCAGTACCAACGTCAGCACGCTGATCAACTGGATGCGCGGCCAGGACGCCTACGACAGGAATGGCAACGGCAACACCACCGAAACGCGGGCGTGGAACTTCGCCGATCCGTTACACAGCCGGCCGGTGACCATGACCTTCGGATGCGTTGGCAGTGGTCCATGCACCTCCACATCCACGCCGATCATCAAGTTGTTCGTCGGCTCGAATGATGGCACGATCCGAATCATCAACAACGGCACCGGCGCGGAAGAATGGGCCTTCATCCCGCAAGAATTGCTCGGCAATCAATATGCGCTCGCGCAGGACGCCGACGGCGATCATATCTATGGCACCGACGACTCGCCGGCATTTATGGTGTACGACCTCAACAATGACGGTATCATCGATCCCGCCGTCGGCGACAAGGTATACATGTACATCGGCATGCGCCGGGGCGGGCGCAATATATACGCCTTCGACATGACGCCATCGGCCAAGATGACTTCTCAGAGCGATACGCTCACGCCCAAGCTTATATGGGCAATCCAGGGCGGCACGGGCAACTTCGCGAATCTGGGGCAGACCTGGTCGCGGCCGCTGGTCGCGCGCATCCGCGCCAAATGCACCGGCAGTGTCTGTGACGATGGCAACCCCGCGACCAACGACAGCCAGTCCAGAATGGTGCTGATCCTGGGCGGCGGTTATGACACCAACGAGGACAACGCCATTCCCGCCGGCACGGACAGCATGGGTAACGCCATTTATATCGTTGATCCGTTCACCGGGCAACGCATCTGGTGGGCCAGCAGCGATACCTCCGCCTCGCTGGTGCTGTCCAGCATGCGATACGCCATTCCGTCCGAAATCACCGCAGTGGACTCCAATAACGACAAATCGGTGGACCGGCTCTACGTGGGGGATCTGAGCGGGCAGGTCTGGCGCGTTGATCTGGGCGATCAAATCGGCGCTGCCAGCAACGACGGCTCCACGGGGTACGTGTTTGCAGACGTCGGCTGCACGGGTGGTACACGGTTGGACTGCTCGGCAACCACCAACCAGAACCGGCGCAAGTTCTTCTATCCGCCGGACGTGTCGCAGGTCGACGATCCGAACTTTTCGACCAGCCAGTTCTATGATCTGGTAACGATCGCTTCTGGTGACCGCGAAGACCCTCTTGATCTTCTGACTACGAACCTGAGTCCGATTCAGGGAGCGGTGCACAATCGCATTTACGCCTTCAGGGACTACGACTACACCAAAGGCGCTCCGGCGTCGATGCTGGCTGCAACCCCGACGACGCCTTCCGCAATCTCGGAGTCCGTCATGTATGACGCGACGGCTGATTTGCTGGGCTCGAGCGATCCAACGGTAAAACAGGCCGCCATTGATAGTATTAGAGTCAGCAAGGGATGGTATATCGATCTCAAGGAAGCGAATAACGTAACGCTGACCAACGGCCTCAACACGCAGTGGGTCGGTGAAAAGAGCCTGGCCAAGACGCTCATCTACTCCGGCACCCTCTATGTCACCACCTTCGTGCCGGCCAACGACAGTACGGCGGTGAACACCTGCCAGGCCAACGAAGGCGAAGGGAGATATTACGCCCTCAATTATCTGACCGGTACCGCTGCCTTCGATCTAAACGGCAACAATACGATTAATACGCTCGACCGGTCTACCGTCGTTGGTGGCGGTATTCCTTCCGAAGTCATTGTCGTCATTCGCGACGTACCTCCCGGCAGCCCCGTTAACCCCCCCGGCGGGCCCGGTGGTGGTAGCTGTAATGGGGGCGTAACCGCCATGGTCGGCACCAGCGGTGGCGCAACCGGGGCACAGGCAAACCCCTGTACGCCGCGGTATAAAACCTTCTGGTATGACGAATAGTCTAAAATAAGATTTGAATGCAAGGACCGTCTCCTCCACATTCGGAGGAGACGGTTTTTTCGCAACCGCCAAAATATAAGGAACATCTCAATGCGACGCACGCAACGGGGTTTCACGCTCATCGAGTTGATGATCGTCGTGGTCATCATCGGCATACTCGCGGCAATTGCCTATCCGAGCTACAACCGATATTCGACACAAACGCGGCGATCCGACGCGAAAATTGCCCTTACCCGGGCTGCGAGCCTGCAGGAAAAGTTTTTCTCGGATTGTAACTGGTATGCCACAACGCCCAACGGCGTGCGTGCGTGCGGCGCTGCCGGAAACGCCACCGCGATTCTTGGCATACCCCTTACTTCGCCGGAAGGGCATTACACGCTGGCCTTTGCGGCCGGCAATATCGGCGGTGGCTGCGCGACCTATAGTTGCGGTTTTACAATCACCGCCACCCCGGTGGCTGGCGGGCGCCAGGCCGCGGACGGGGCGTTCAGGATCGACGCCTTGGGGACAAGACAATGGGACAGAAACAACAGCGGCGTATACGAGGCAACCGAGAATAGCTGGGGGAAATAATTCTCCTCCACTAAATAGAAGAGGCCGTTTACATTACCGTCTTCAGGAACTCCCTGGCAACATCGCATTGATTTACAACGGACGTTAATCTCGGGTGCGTAACGCTTTCGGTACGGGAAATACAACCGACTCCGTGCTCGCCTCCCCCTCCCCTCTGACCTCGGCACCCCATTCGCGCAACTGCGCTATGACCTGTTGCACCAGCCGTTCCGGGGCCGAAGCGCCCGCGGTAAGTCCCACATTTTTCGCACCGGCCAGCCATTCGCGTTGGATATCCTGCGGCCCATCAATCATGTAGGCGCGCACGCCCTGTCCTTCCGCCACCTCGCGCAAACGATTGGAATTCGAGCTGTTGCGCGAGCCGACCACCAGCATTACCTCGACTGACTTTGCCAGCGTCTTCACGGCATCCTGACGGTTCTGGGTGGCGTAACAGATGTCGTCTTTCTTCGGTCCTTTGATGCTCGGGAATCGCGCCCGCAAGGCGGCGACGATCTTCGCCGTATCGTCCATGGAAAGCGTCGTCTGGGTCACGTACGACAGGTTGTCTTCATCCTTCACGTGAAGCCTGGTGACATCCTCGACCGACTCAACCAGATACATTCCGTTGTCGGCCTGCCCCATGGTGCCCTCCACCTCGGGATGACCGGCATGGCCGATCAGGATACATTCAATACCGTTATTGCGGTGGCGCATGACTTCCATGTGCACCTTGGTTACCAGCGGGCAGGTGGCATCGAATACCCGCAGGCCTCGCTGCGCGGCTTCCTCCTGTACCGCGCGGGAAACGCCGTGGGCGCTGAAAATCACGGTAGCTCCCGAGGGGACCTGAGCCAGTTCATCGACAAAAACTGCGCCCTTGGTCCGGAGGTCATCAACCACAAATCGGTTGTGCACCACTTCGTGACGCACATAGATGGGCGCACCGAACAGTTCCAGCGCGCGTTCGACGATCTCGATCGCGCGGTCCACGCCGGCGCAAAAACCGCGGGGATTGGCCAGATATACCTGCATGACGTCATGATACCCTGTTTTAGTGCCAACTTCAGGGGGCTGGATGAGTTCACCAGTAAATTCGGCCCATACACTACTTGTGATGCCAAAAAACAACGCCCGGATAACCGGGCGTTCAGGACAGGGACTATTGAGATTGAACTACTTTTTCTGATTCGGAATTTCGGGAGCGGGAATCGGTTGCTTGCCCAGTTCGTTGCACTTCAGCATGCATGATTCGTAAGCTTCGTTGCTTTTCTCGCGCTGACAATCCTTCTGGCACTTCACCACCGGATCCTTGGGGTCGATTTTCTGGTTGTGGGGACGATCGACCGCGCTCGCCCATGGAGAAGCCGACAGCATACCTGCGGCGGCCAACGACATAAAAAATCTCACAGACATGGACATATCGGAAACTCCTTATAGGGGAACAAATGTGGTACTAATCTGGATGAGCCATTGCGTTGGTTACACACTTAAATTCTAGCCGCGCGCGGGTCGTTTGCCATAACGCCTGTCGGCGTGTTTATCAATTCCGGCGCTTTATCCCCGGGGGCCAATTCAGGGCGTCGAGCAGCAACAGTACCGCACCGATGGTAATCGCGGAATCAGCGACATTGAATGCCGGCCAGTGCCAGGTGCCGTAATAGACATCAATAAAATCAATCACATAACCGTGGATCAGGCGGTCGACGAGATTGCCTACGGCGCCACCCAGCACCAGCATCAGCGCAATGGCGAGAAGCTTGTCCTTGCCTTCCAGACGCCAGCTCATCCATAGAATGAACACGCATGCGGCCACGGCGACGATAATGAAAAAAATATTCTGCCAGCCTCCTGCGCTGCTCAAAAAACCGAACGCTGCGCCGGTGTTATGGACCAGCACAAGATTCAATACAGGCATGAGATGAATCTCGCCATGCTGCATCAGGTAATCGGCGGCAAGAAATTTCGTCAGCTGATCGAAAACAAGGACAGCAATGGCAATCCACACAAACCGCCACATCAGGCGTAGCTCCTGGTCTCACCCGGGCCGGTGACATTCTGCACGCAGCGGCCGCAGATCTGCGGATGCTCCTGGTTCTTGCCCACGTCGTCGCGGTGATGCCAGCAGCGGATGCACTTGGGATAGGTTGAAGGCGCGACACGCACGAGCAGCCCCTTGATCTCTGTCTCCACGGCACCGGATGTTTTGTCATTCAACCCATGCACACGCGCGTAGGAGGTGATGAATATAAACCGCAACTCGTCGCCCAGCCGACGCAACCGCTCCTGCCAGGATTCATCGCCATAGAGGTCCACTTCCGCATCGAGACCGGAACCGATGCCACCGGCCACGCGCAGCTTTTCCAGTTCCTTGGCCACGGCTTGACGCACGGTAATCACTTCATTCCAGAATGCCATGTCCAGTGCGCGCTCGGGGAGCGCCGGCAATGCATGCCATTGTTCCAGAAACACCGATCCACTCCGTTTCCCCGGCATGTGGCGCCAGACTTCCTCGGCGGTAAAGGTCAGCACCGGCGCCAGCCAGCGCACCAGCGCCTCCAGAATATGAAACATCGCCGTCTGTGCCGAGCGTCGTCCGCGGCTGTTGGCTGGCATGGTGTACATCCGGTCCTTGAGAACATCGAGATAGAAACCGCCCATGTCCACCACGCAGAACTGGTGCAACTTCTGATAGATGAGATGAAACTGGAATTCCTCGTAAGCCTGCAATATTTCCTTTTGCAGATCGTGCGCCCGCTGCATCGCCCACTGATCCAGGGCCAGCATATCCTTCGCCGCCAGAAGCGCTGACGGTTCGAAACCGGAAAGGCTCGCCAACAAGTAGCGCGTGGTATTGCGGATGCGCCGGTAGGAATCGGCCATGCGCGTGAGAATCTCGTCGGAAATGCTCATCTCCGCGCGGTAATCGGTCGCGGCCACCCACAGGCGCAAAATATCCGCGCCCATGACCTTGATAACCTTCTGCGGCACGATCACATTACCCAGGGACTTGGACATCTTCCGGCCCTTGGCGTCCACTGTGAAGCCATGCGTCAGCACGCGCTTGTATGGCGCCGTTCCGTGCATCGCCACCGAGGTGAGCAACGACGACTGAAACCAGCCGCGGTGCTGATCCGAGCCTTCGAGGTAAAGATCGGCGGGAAACGCCAACTCCGGCCGGCGTTCCAGCACACAGGCATGGGTCACCCCGGAATCGAACCAGACATCCAGGGTATCGCCCACCTTATCGTAGTTTGTGGCATCCGCGCCCAGGAGTTCCTCCTTCTTCAGGTCAAACCAGGCATTGATGCCGTGCTCTTCGACACGCTTGGCCACTTTTTCGATCAGGCGGTCGGTGTCGGGATGCGCCTCGCTGGTCTGCCGGTGCACGAATAGCGGGATCGGAACGCCCCACGAGCGCTGGCGGGAGATGCACCAGTCAGGACGGTTTTCGACCATGCCCTGGATGCGCGCCGCGCCCCAGTCGGGAATCCATTGGGTGCCGAGGATGGCGCGTAATGCCGGTTCGCGCAGTCGCTCCATGCTGATGAACCACTGCGAGGTGGCGCGGAAAATGATCGGCGTCTTGTGGCGCCAGCAATGTGGGTAGCTGTGGTTCAGCGCAACCACATGCAGCAGCGCGCCACGCGACTTGAGGACCTCTATGACGTGATCGTTGGCCTTGAACACATGTTCGCCGGCAAAAAGCTCCGTACCGGGAAGAAATTTGCCATCTTCACCCACGGGATTGTCCACCGCAAGCCCATAGCGCTCGCCCACCACGTAATCTTCGAGGCCATGCCCCGGCGCCGTGTGCACCGCGCCCGTACCGGTATCGGTGGTCACGTGCTCGCCGAGAATCACCGGCACCTCGCGTGCATAAAACGGATGCTTGAGCTTCACGCCTTCCAGATCCCGGCCGCGGCAATTGGCCAACACCCGATAATTTTCGATGCCATAGCGTCCCATCGCTTCTTTGACCAAAGGTTCGGCGATCAAGAGACGCTCATTGCCATGAGCTCCGGTGCATTGCAGTAACACATACTCCAGATCCGGATGCAGGGCGACCGCCTGGTTGGCCGGCAAGGTCCACGGAGTCGTGGTCCAGATCACCACGTTCACCGGACCTTCGCCCGCATGCCCCGGGACATGCTCAACGCGGGCGAGAAACGCTTCCGGATCAACCACGGCAAATCGCACGTCGATGGCCGGCGAGGTTTTGTCCATGTACTCCACTTCCGCCTCGGCCAGCGCCGAACCGCAATCGCTGCACCAGTGCACCGGCTTGTGGCCTCGCACCACGTGGCCGTTGGCAATGATGCGTCCGAGCGCACGAATGATTCCGGCTTCGAACGCAAAATCCATTGTCAGGTAAGGATGTTCCCAATCGCCGATTACGCCGAGACGGATGAAATCTTCGCGCTGCCGGTCGACCTGCGCGCGCGCATATTCGCGGCAGGCCTGACGGAACTTGGACGGTTCCACCTGAGCCCCCGCCTTGCCGATCTTTTTCTCGACGGCATGCTCGATGGGCAAGCCGTGACAATCCCAGCCCGGCACGTAAGGCGCATCGAAGCCGGTCAGGATTCTGGATTTGACGATGATGTCCTTGAGGATTTTGTTGACCGCGTGCCCGATGTGAATGTCACCGTTGGCGTAGGGCGGACCATCGTGCAGGACATACTTCGGACGGCCGCGGCCCTGCTCGCGCAGTTTCTTGTTGAGATCCATTTCCTGCCAGCGCTTGAGGGTTTCCGGCTCGCGTACGGCGAGATTGGCCTTCATCGGAAAATCCGTCTGCGGCAGATTGAGCGTATTCTTATAGTCGTTCACCAGAACACCTTTGAAAGAACTTCAGGCGGTTTTTTCCCGGCAACCGGTTTCCCGGTGCAACGGATGGTACCCGCGGAAAAAGGCGCGTACGTCCGTGACATCCTTTTCTATCCAGCGGCGCAACTCTTCCAGCGACTCGAACCGCTTCTCATCGCGGAGCTTGTGCAGGAAATTCACCTGCACATAGGCGCCGTAGATGTCTTCGCTGAAGTCCAGCAGGTTCACCTCGAGCAGCGTGCGGGTGCCGCCGACGGTCGGGCGGGTGCCGATATTGGCCGCGCCGGCGAGCGGTTCGGTCTTGAGGCCGAACACCTCCACGGCGAAGATCCCCTTGATCGGCGTCACCTTGCGGTGCAAGTAAATGTTGGCGGTCGGAAAACCCAGAGTGCGGCCGAGCTTGTCGCCGTGCGCCACGCGCCCGCACATGCGGTACGGCCGGCCCAGCAGCTTCTCGGCCTGCACCAGATTGCCGGCCGCCAGCGCCGCGCGGATGCGCGTGCTCGAGACGCGTTCCCCGTCGATCGCCACGGTGTGCATGTTCACGACCTGGAAGCCGTGCTGCCGTCCCGCCGCGGCGAGCATGTCAAAATTCCCGCGCCGCTTCCGTCCAAAATGGAAATCGTCTCCGACGACGAGATAGCGCACGCCCAGTCCGTCCACCAGCAGGCGCTGGATGAATTCCTCGGGTTCCATGGCCGCGAATCCGGCGTCGAACTGCAGGCACAACACCCGATCCACGGAATAGCGCCGCAGCGCCTGGAGCTTTTCGCGCAGGCGCGTGAGCCGCGGCACGGCGGCGTCCGGCTGGAAGAATTCCTGCGGCTGCGGTTCGAACAGGATGACCTGGGTGGGCAGGTTAAGCTTTTCGGCTTTTTCCGCCAATTGGCCGATCACCGCCTGGTGACCGAGATGCACGCCGTCAAAATTGCCGATCGTGGCGACACACCCGCGATGCTGCGGCTTCAGGTTGTGCCACCCGCGTATGAACTCCATAGGACGGTTCAGGTTTCAACGTAGAGAAACGGTGAAGGTTACCGTCTCAGACACGCGAGAACAAGCCGCGGGGCGAGGGAAAACCGGGGATTCCTACAGATGCGCCCAGTCCGGATCGAGTTCTTCGATGATATCGTGCAGCGGACGGCGCGCGCCGAATCCCTCTTGATAACTGTGATAATGACCGATGCGCAATTCGGGAAATTTCCAGCAGAGATAGCCGTCGCCGGTGTCGAAATCCGCCAACCACAGCCCTTTGACCACGAGTCCGAGCCGTTCCATCTTGCCCATCCAGCGTCGCACGATGGCCTCGTAGTCCTTTTCCACTTTCCGGGTCTGCGGATTGCTCGGCAACATTGACTCGAGCGCGCGGCGCACGGGCTCGAGTTCACGGTAGGCTTCTTCGGTGATTTTCCATACCAGCGGAAACAGCTCCTCGGCCTCCGTCAGCGTGAACGCACGCGGATTGTTACAGGCTGAAATCTGGTAAATCTGAGCTGCGCTAGTCATCGGTTGGCGACCCCTGCCCCTTCTTAAGCAGTAACTGTGCCAATCGTACACCGAAAGCCATAACGGTCAATAAATACACTACCGCGCCAACTGTGACCCATATTGACAATCGAAAAGCGCGCTGCAAGGCAGGCGTGTTCAACCAGGAATCAGTATCGCCCATGCCCCAGTAGAGAACTGCACCCATGACGGCGCTGGCAAGAATAATTCGCGCCAGAAACTGTCCCCATCCGGGCAACGGCCGGTACACTTTGTGCCGTCGCAGCATGAAGAACAGCATACCGGCATTGGCAAATGCCGAGAGCGATATGGCCAGCGCCAGTCCGACGTGTTTAAGCGGCATCACCAGCGTCAGACTCAACAAGATATTAACCACCAGCGCGATCACCCCGACGCGCATCGGCGTTTTGGTATCCTGGCGCGCATAGAACCCCGGCGCGAGCACCTTGATCAATATGAAACCGAGCAGTCCAAATGAGAAAGCCATAAGCGCATTGGCGCTCATCCGTACGTCGTTGGCGCCGAACGCGCCGAAGTGAAAAAACGTGGTGAGCAACGGCACCGAAAGAATTACCAGCGCCACCGAAGCCGGAACTGCGATCAGGAAAACCCAACGCAACCCCCAGTCGAGCAGATGTGAAAATTCATCGTGCGAGTTACGCGCGTGCCGGCGCGCGAGGCTGGGCAGAATGACGGTCGCGAGCGCGATGCCGAACACGCCGAGCGGAAACTCCATCAAGCGGTCGGAATAATAGAGCCACGAGACACTGCCGGTAACCAGGAACGAGGCCAGCAGCGTGTTGACCAGCATGTTGATCTGTGCGATCGAGACGCCGAAGATCGCCGGCAACATGAGCTTGAAAACGCGCATGACGCCATGGTGGCGTTCACGCATATGCAAGCGCGGGCGCGGCAGCATTGTTATGCCGCGCAGAAATGGAATCTGGAACAGCAGCTGCGTCACACCGGCGATGAACACACCCCACGCCAGCGCCAACACCGGCTCGTCCATGCGTGGGGCGAGCCATACGGCGGCACCGATCATGCTCAGATTGAGCAGCACCGGTGTGAAGGCGGCCGCGCCGAAGCGACCGTAAGTGTTGAGAATGCCCGCCGCCATCGCCACCAGCGAGATGAAGAAAAGATAGGGAAAAGTGATGCGCAGCATCTGCACCGTCAGGCCGTATTTGTGCGGCTCATCGAGAAATCCCGGCGCCAGGACCATGACCAGGATGGGCGCGGCGAAGACGCCAATCAGCGTGACGCCAAAAAGAATCGCGCCAAGTATGCCGGTCATGTGATCCACGAATGCGCGTGTTTCCGCCGCCGTGTACTTGGCCTTGTATTCGGCGAACACCGGCACGAAGCTCTGGGAAAACGCACCTTCGCCGAAGATACGACGCAGGAAATTGGGGATGCGGAAGGCAACGTAGAAAGCGTCGGCGGCCACCCCGGTGCCCGCGCCGATCAGGCTCGCGAACAGCATGTCGCGGATGAGCCCGCTGATCCGTGACAGCAGGGTCATGCCACCGGTCACTGCCGTGGATTTGAGCAGCTTGCGGCTCACGGATGCATTTCAGGGAGCGATGCCATAAAGGCCGGGATGATAGCAGGATGTTCGACGGCCGCCGAAGCCTGTGTGGTTCCACGGGAAAGCACCCGACAGGATCGGCGGGATTGACAAATCCACCCGAAATCAGCATAGTTGCGCGCTTTTCAGGGCATTCCCAGGAGAACCGTTTTGGCCAATACAGCACAGGCAAAGAAACGCGCGCGTCAGGCGGAAAACCACCGCGCCCGCAACGTCGGCCAGCGCACCGAGCTGCGCAGCCGCATCAAGAAAGTCCGCAGCGCGATCGCGGCCAAAGACAAGCCGGCGGCACAGCTGGCATTCCGTGAAGCCGCTTCCGTCATCGACCGCATGGCCGGCAAGGGACTGATCCACAAGAATACAGCAGCCCGCTACAAGAGCGGCCTCAATCAGGGTTTGCGCGCGCTGGCGTAAATCGTCCGTCGCGCACAAACAAAATAGCCGGCGCAAGCCGGCTTTTTTGTTTGTGCGCCGCACTACAGCACGATCAGGTTGTCCCGGTGAATCAGTTCCGGCTCATCCACGTAGCCAAGGATAGATTCGATCTTGTCACTGGCGTGCCCAATGATGCGCGCCGCTTCTTCCGAACTGTAATTCACCAGCCCGCGCGCGATCTCATGGCCTTCCGGATCAAGACAGGAAATAACTTCACCGCGCGTAAATGTACCTTCAATGGCCTTCACGCCGACGGGCAGCAGGCTTTTCCCGCTCTCGCGGATGACCCTGACCGCCCCGGCATCGAGCTTGAGACTGCCCGCGGCATGCGCATGACCGGCCAGCCACTGCTTGCGAGCCACCACTCGTCCCTGCTCCGCTTTAAGATGCGTGCCGACGGCTTCACCGGACAGTACGCGCACGATCACGTTCTCCTCGCGTCCCGAAGCGATCACCGTTGACGCACCGGAGTGGGCTGCCTTTTCCGCGGCCAGCAACTTGGTGCGCATGCCGCCGCGCCCGAGCGCGCCCGAACCACCGGCCATGGACAACAGCTCCTTGTTGCCGGCAATGCCTTCTTCCACCAGCTTGGCGTCCGGATGCTGGCGTGGATCGAGATTGTAGAGACCTCTTTGGTCGGTGAGAATGAGCAGCAGATCGGCCTCGACGAGGTTGGTTACGAGCGCGGCCAGGGTGTCGTTGTCGCCGAAACGGATTTCTTCCGTGGCCACGGTATCGTTTTCATTCACGACGGGAACGACGCCCAGGCTGAGCAGGGTGCGCAAGGTGCTACGGCTGTTGAGATAACGCTTGCGGTTCGCGAGGTCGTCGTGGGTGAGAAGCACCTGCGCCGTGTGCAACCCATGACGTTGAAACGCGGATTCATAAACCTGCACCAGATTCATCTGGCCGACGGCCGCCATGGCCTGCAGTTCGTGCAGCGCATGCGGACGCTGACGTCGGCCGAGCCGCTGCATGCCGGCGGCCACGGCACCGGAAGTCACCAGGACCATTTCCACGCCGCGGGCGCGGAACTGCGCCAGTTGCCCGACCCAATTCTGAATGCCGTCGTTGTTCAGTCCCTGACCATCACGAGTCAGCAGCGCACTGCCGATCTTGACCACGATGCGGCGCGCGCTCTTCAGTGATGCGCGCGGGTTATTGCTTGCGTTTCCGGACATGAGTGGTTTTTTCCGTTTTCTTTCTCAATTGCTCCAGCCGCCGCATCAGGTCCATGACCAGTTCACGGCAACCCTCGCGGTTGATCGCGGAGATTTTATACACTGGACCCTTCCATTTCAGCTTACTCAGCAGACGCTTGGTCTGTCTCTCTCGCTCCTCTTCGGGCAAAAGGTCCATTTTATTCAGCGCCAGCCAGCGCTCCCGCTTGGCCAACGCCGGACTGAATTTTTTCAGTTCCGATTCGATCGCCTTCACACCGGAAGCGGGATCGGCATCCGGCTCAAGCGGCGCCATGTCCACCAGATGCAATAGTATATTCGTGCGCGACAAGTGCCGCAGAAACTGATGACCCAGACCCGCACCCTCGGCCGCGCCCTCGATAAGGCCGGGAATGTCGGCCACCACGAAACTGCGGCTCTCTTCAATGCGCACCACGCCCAGATGCGGATGCAGCGTGGTAAACGGATAGTCCGCCACCTTGGGACGCGCATCCGACACGGCGCGCAGAAAAGTCGACTTGCCGGCATTGGGCAAGCCGAGCAGACCGACATCCGCGAGCACCTGAAGCTCGAGGGCAAGTTCACGGCGCTCGCCGGGCTTGCCCGGTGTCGTGCGTCGCGGGCTGCGGTTAGTGCTCGACTTGAAATGTGTATTGCCCAATCCGCCCCTGCCGCCGTGGCACACGAGCAGCGATTCACCATCGCGGGTAATTTCCCCGATGAGTTCTTCCGCTTCGGTGTCCATCACCCGCGTGCCGAGAGGAACCGCTATATAAAGATCCTCCGCGGACTTGCCGGTGCAGTTGCCTCCGCCGCCTTTGGCGCCGTGCCGGGCGCGGAATACGCGCGTATGACGAAAGTCCACGAGCGTATTGAGGCCTTCCCGTCCTAAGAGATAAACGCTACCGCCGTCACCGCCGTCACCGCCGTCCGGCCCGCCGCGGGGAATGAATTTCTCGCGCCGGAAGGACAGCGCGCCGTTGCCGCCGTTGCCGGCCTCGATACGAATGGTGGCTTCATCAACGAATTTCATGTCACAAGATTACCGGTTATAAAAATAAAAAACCCCGCCGTGTTGCCAGGGCGGGGTTTTGCGACGTCTGCGTAGCGGGATCAGCCCGGAATGATGCTGACGGTTCTGCGGCTGCTCGGTCCCTTGATCTCGAACTTCACCTGGCCGTTGACCTTGGCGAACAAGGTATCGTCCTTGCCGATGCCGACGTTCACGCCGGGATGATATTCAGTGCCGCGCTGACGGATGAGAATGTTGCCCGCCAACACCTGCTCGCCGGCATAGCGCTTCACGCCCAGACGCTGCGCATGGGAATCTCTGCCGTTGCGTGAACTGCCGCCTGCTTTTTTATGTGCCATGGATAATCTCCCTGCTACTTGATACCGGTGATCTCGATTTCGGTGTAGTACTGACGGTGGCCCTGGGTCTTGCGATAGTGCTTGCGCCGGCGCATCTTGAACACCTTGATCTTGTCGTCGCGCCCATGGCTTTTCACCTTGGCCGTTACCGTCGCGCCTGACAGCACTGGATTGCCGACGCGCACACCCTGATCGTCGCTCACCATGAGTACCTGGCTAAAATCCACGGTCTGACCTTCGGGAGTATCCAGCTTCTCTATCTGAATGACATCGCCCGGGGACACCCGGTACTGCTTGCCGCCGCTTTCAATCACCGCGTACATAAATTCAACTCCTGAATGCCCCGTGGGGCCGGAAGAGGCGGATAAACCCGCTAAAAGGCCGGCAATTCTAACGATTGGCGGGCAGCAGGTCAAACGGCTTGACGGGCGTATTTCGTCCCCCTAGCATGCGCCCGGACCTCGACCGCCCCTTATTTTCCATGGATTATGAAGCCATCAAGGCACTGGCCCGCGATGATCTGCAGGCCGTAAACCGCGAAATCGAAGCGCGGCTGCAGTCTGACGTCGTTCTGATTAACCAGATGGGCTCCTATATCGTGCACAGTGGCGGAAAACGCCTGCGTCCGGTGCTGGTGCTGCTGGGCAGCCGGGCCCTGGGTTACGAGGGATCGGCCCATATCCAACTGGCGGCCATCATTGAATTCATCCACACCGCAACCCTGCTGCACGACGACGTCGTTGACGCCTCGGAGATGCGCCGTGGCCATACCACCGCCAACAGCATCTGGGGCAACGAGGCAAGCGTCCTGGTTGGCGATTTTCTGTATTCACGCGCTTTCGAGATGATGGTCGAGGTGGGCAGCATGCGCGTCATGGAAATCCTCGCCCATACCACCAACACCATCGCCAAGGGCGAGGTCATGCAGTTGCTCAACTGCCACGATCCCGAAACCACCGAGGAGCGCTACATCGAGGTCATTCAAAACAAGACCGCCAAGCTTTTCCAGGCCGGTTCCCAGCTTTCCGCCATCATCAGCAATCAAAGCAATGAAATCGAAGAGGCCATGGCGGCTTATGGCATGCATCTCGGCACGGCGTTTCAGCTGATCGACGATGCGCTGGACTATGGGCGCGATAATCACGATCTGGGCAAAAACATCGGCGACGACCTCGCTGAGGGCAAGCCGACCCTGCCGCTCATCTATACCCTGCGGCAGGGTAACAATCGCCAGCGCGAGCTGATTCGCGCAGCTATTGAAGAAGGCGGTCTGGCCCAGATGGATGAGGTTATGGACGCCATTGAATCAACGGGTTCCATCACGTACACTGCGCGCCGGGCTGAAGATGAGGCTTCCCGAGCCTCTGCCGCCTTGGCTGCCATACCGGATTCGCCTTACAAGCAAGCGCTTCTCGATCTGGCCCATTTTTCCGCCCATCGCAATAGATAGTTTTCAGGTATCAACGGGGTGTAGCGCAGCCTGGTAGCGCACTTGCTTCGGGAGCAAGGGGCCGGAGGTTCAAATCCTCTCACCCCGACCAA
>DATICK010000276.1:0-2626 GCA_035456865.1 Sulfuricaulis sp. | reverse complement strand
ATGGGCCTTCCAGAACCAGAATTGAAATTATCATTATTATTTCTCCAATATACCTGGCGCTTCTGGTCGTGCCGTTCCGAAAATTTGTCCCCTTGAAGAATAGACCAATATTGCCAAGATGGGGGAAAATTTCCAGTCCTGACGGGCCTTATCTCCGGTAACGAGTAGGGTCCGTGACACCGGCCTCGGCGAAACCCTGGGCGCGCAGGCGGCAGGAATCACAACGTCCGCAGGCGAGCCCGGCCGCATCCGGGTCGTAGCACGACAGTGTCAGCGAAAAATCCACGCCCAGGCGCGCCCCCTCGCGAATGATCTCGTGCTTGCGCAACTTCATCAGCGGCGCCTGCACGCGAAACCCGCGTCCCTCGACCCCGGTCCGCGTGGCCAGGTTCGCGAGCCGTTCGAACGCCTGGATGAATTCCGGACGGCAGTCGGGATAGCCGGAGTAGTCCACCGCATTGGCACCGATATAGATATCGGCGGCACCGAGCACTTCGGCCCAACCGAGCGCGATGGAAAGAAACACCGTGTTGCGCGCCGGCACGTAGGTCACCGGGATGCCGGCGGAAAATTCCTGTGGCACGGGGATCGCCGCGTCGGTCAGCGCCGAGCCGCCCATCCAGCCGATATCGAGTTTGACGACGCGATGATCGGCTGCCCGCTGCGCCTGCGCCACGCGGCATGCCGCATCGAGTTCCACGCGGTGGCGCTGCCCGTAGTCGAAAGTGAGCGCATAACAGCGTGCGCCCGACGCCGTAGCGAGCGCCAGCACGGTGGCCGAATCGAGCCCGCCGGAGACCAGCACCACGGCTTTTCCGCCGGCGTCAGTGTCCGCGGGCATCGTTCCACAGAATTTTGTGCAGTTGAATCTGCAGGCGTACCGGCAAGCGGTCGGCGAGAATCCATTCGGCGAGATCGGTCGGATTCAGCTGCCCGTGGCAGGGAGAAAACAGTACCTCGCCGATCCGGTCGAGATTGTATTCGGCGAGCTTTGCTCGGCTCCATTCGTAATCGGCGCGGTCGCAGATCACGAACTTGATCTGATCTTTTTTCGCCAGCTGCGCGATGTTGGCGTACAGGTTGCGCTTTTCCTCCCCGGACCCTGGCGTTTTGAGATCCATCACGATACTCACCCGGGGATCGATACCGGTGATATCGAGCGCTCCGCCGGTCTCGAGCGACACTTCATAGCCCCGATCGCACAGGGCAGTGAGCAATTCTCGGCAAGGACGTTGCGCCAGCGGCTCGCCGCCGGTGACGGTGACATACCGCGGGGCATACTCGGCAACACGGCGCAGGATATCGCCAAACTCCATCCATTGCCCGCCATAGAAAGCATATTCCGTATCACAGTAGGAGCAGCGCAGGGGGCAGCCGGTCAACCGGACGAATACCGTGGGACAACCTACCGTGCGCGCTTCACCCTGGAGGGAAAAAAATATTTCGGTGATGCGCAGCCGTTCTCCGGCGGAAGACACCGGCCGCGAATTAGCGGTTGATGTGTCGGTTTGCGACACAAGTTAATGCTTCTCTTTTTTCATTTTTGCCAGGCGCTGTTCCGCGGATTTGGCCGCCGGCGTACCGGGATAACGTGCTATCACCTGATTGAGATTCGCGCGTGCCTTGGCCCATTCACCCAGCTCGTAATAGCAGTAGCCGGTCTTCAACATCGCATCCGGCAACTTTGGGCTTTTCGGATGATCGCTCATGAGCTTGCCGAATTCTTCCAGCGACTGACGGTAATTGCGCGCCACGTAATAAGCCTCGCCCAGCCAGTAGCGGGCGTTGTCACGCAAAGCGCTTTGCGGATATTTGGCAAGAAAGTCGCGAAAACCCTTGGCGGCGCGTTCATAAAAGCCCTGCTTCATCAGGTTGAACGCCGCGTCGTAATCCTGCTGCTCCTGCGCCGAACTGGCCGACGCCGCTGACCCTGACGCCACGGGAGCGGCATTGGCATCGGGTGAAGGAGCCGCGGTGCCGCGACGTTCAAGCTCACTCACCCGCCGGTCAATATCGGCGAGCAATTCGCGCTGACGTACCTTCAGGCGCTCGATCTCGTTCGCCTGCACTTCCAACTGGCCACGCAGGTTCCGCACTTCCGCCTGCGTCGTCTCCAGCTGCTGCAGGAGGTCGGCCAGCGCCTCTCGCGAGGGTGTCGGCGAGGCCGGCGTCGAGCCGGCCCCCAGTTCAACTACCGGCGGCAGGTTGCGTGG
The DNA here is from genome assembly GCA_035456865.1 of Sulfuricaulis sp. GTDB lineage: Bacteria > Pseudomonadota > Gammaproteobacteria > Acidiferrobacterales > Sulfurifustaceae > Sulfuricaulis. The sequence continues at coordinate 413 of DATICK010000276.1, read as the reverse complement.
ACCCTCAGCCGCGCCTGCAGTTGGCAAGGCCGGAATCGACGCACCGGCCGCCAGTATCCCGGCCAAAGCGATGAAACGCCGGGAAAGCGGCATCGTCGTTATTTATAAACGATCTCTGCGTGGCGATTCTGGCGCCAGCAGGATTCATTGTGCTCCTGGCACAGCGGCTTTTCCTCGCCGTAGGACACCGTCTTGATGCGGTTGCCGGCCACGCCCAGTACTTTCATCATCTTCTCGACGGCCTGCGAGCGACGCTCGCCCAGCGCCAGGTTGTACTCGCGCGTGCCGCGCTCGTCGCAGTTACCTTCGAGGCTCAGCTTGATCTGCGGGTTAGCCACGAGATGGGCGGCATGGGCCTCGATGATGGCGCGCGCCTCGTCATCGATGGTGCTGCTGTCAAAGGCGAAGTGCAC
>DATICK010000275.1:0-4159 GCA_035456865.1 Sulfuricaulis sp. | reverse complement strand
TCGATCAAGCACGCGGGCCTGCCGTGGGAACTCGGTCTGTCCGAAACCCAGCAGGTGCTGGTGATGAACAAGCTGCGCGACCGCATCGTGGTGCAGGTGGACGGCCAGCTCAAGACCGGCCGCGACGTGGTGATCGCGGCGCTGCTGGGCGCGGAGGAATTCGGTTTCTCCATCGCTCCGCTGGTGGTGCTCGGCTGCATCATGATGCGCGTGTGTCATCTGAATACCTGTCCGGTCGGCATCGCCACCCAGGATCCGGAGTTGCGCAAGAAATTCGCAGGCGATCCGGCGCACGTCGAGAACTTCTTCCGCTTCGTGGCGCAGGAGGCGCGCGAATGGATGGCGCAGCTCGGTTTCCGCACGCTGGCGGAAATGATCGGGCGCGTGGACCGTTTGAACGTGAAAAAGGCCGTGGATCACTGGAAGGCGCGCGGCCTCGATTTCACGCAGATCCTGTACCAGCCGCCGGCCGGTCCCGACGTGGCCACGCGCCAAGTGCGGGCACAAGACCACGGACTCGAGAACTCGCTCGACATGGTGACGATCCTGCCACTGACGCGTGAAGCCCTCGACTCCAAAAAGCCCGTGGACATCATCCTGCCGATCCGCAACGTCCACCGCACGGTTGGCACGATACTCGGCAGCGAGGTGAGCCGGCGCTATGGCGCCGAGGGTCTGCCCGAGGACACGATCCGCATCCATTTCAACGGCTCCGCCGGCCAAAGCTTCGGCGCGTTTCTGCCGAACGGCATTACCTTCACGCTCGAAGGCGACGCCAACGACTACATCGGCAAGGGGCTGTCCGGCGGCAAGATCATCGTTTATCCGCCACGCCAGGCGAGTTTCGTGCCGGAGGAAAACATTCTCATCGGCAACGTCGCGTTGTACGGCGCCACCGGGGGCGAGGCCTATTTTCGCGGCGTGGCAGGCGAGCGTTTTGGCGTGCGCAATTCCGGCGCACACACGGTGGTCGAAGGCGTGGGTGACCACGGCTGCGAGTACATGACAGGCGGCCGCGTGGTCGTGATCGGTTCCACGGGCCGCAATTTCGCGGCCGGCATGTCCGGCGGCGTGGCCTATGTGCTCGACACGGCCGGCGACTTCAAGCGCCATTGCAATCTCGCCATGGTGGATATCGATCCGCTGGCTGCCGCCGAGGACGTGGATCTGGTGAAGGAACTGCTCAAGCGCCATACCCATTACACCGGCAGCTCGGTCGCGGAAAAGATTCTCGCCAACTGGAAAACCCAGCAGGCGAAATTCGTGAAGGTGACGCCCAAGGACTACAAGCGCGTGCTCGCGGCCATCTCCAAGGCACGGCAAAACGGTATCCCGGAGGAACAGGCGGTGATGGAAGCGGCGCATGGGTAAGATCACCGGCTTTATCGAGTTTCACCGCGCCAAACAGCTTTACCGACCCGTCACCGAACGGGTGCGGGACTGGAAGCAGGTCATGCGCCCGTTCCCCGAGGACGAGCTCAAGAAGCAGGGCGCGCGCTGCATGGACTGCGGCATTCCGTTCTGCCATCAGGGTTGTCCGCTGGGCAACATCATCCCCGACTGGAACGACCTGGTTTACCGCGGCCAGTGGCAGGAGGCGATCGACCGCCTGCACGCGACCAACAACTTCCCGGATTTTACCGGCACGCTGTGTCCGGCACCGTGCGAGGGCGCGTGCGTACTCGGCATCAATGACGATCCGGTGACGATCAAGGCGATCGAATTGGCCATCATCGACCGCGCCTTCCGGGAGGGCTGGATCAAACCCGAGCCGCCCAAGGTGCTGACGGGGAAAAAAGTTGCCATTGTCGGCTCCGGCCCCGCGGGCCTGGCGGGCGCGCAGCAACTGCGCCGCGCCGGTCACGAGGTCACGGTGTTCGAGCGCGACGACCGCATCGGCGGCCTGCTGCGCTACGGCATTCCCGAATTCAAGATGGAAAAGAAAGTACTCGACCGGCGGCTGGAACAGCTAAAAGCCGAAGGCGTTACGTTCAAGACCAACGCTCATATCGGCGTCAACACGCCGGTGGAGGAACTGCGCAAGAATTATGACGCCATACTGCTGGCGGGCGGCGCCTGTGCTCCGCGTGACCTGCCGGTTCCCGGGCGGGAATTGAATGGCGTTCACTTTGCCATGGAATACCTGGCGCAATCGAATCACCGTTGCGAGGGCGATGCAATTCCAGCGGACCGCGAAATCACCGCCAAGGGCAAGCACGTGGTCATTATCGGCGGCGGCGATACCGGCGCCGACTGTCTTGGTACCGCCAACCGCCAAGGTGCCGTCTCGGTGCATCAGCTGGAGATCATGCCGCGCCCCCCGGAGACGCGTTCTTCGGACAATCCATGGCCGCAGTGGCCCTTTATCTATCGCACCGCTTCCGCGCACGAGGAAGGCGTGGAACGCCTGTACTCGGTCTCCTCCAAGAGGTTTATCGGTGACGGCGCCGGCCGCGTGAAGGCACTGGAGCTCGTCAAAGTCGAGATGGTGCGCGAACACGGGCGCAGCATCATCAGCGAAATTCCGGGCAGCAGCTTCACGATCCCCTGCGATCTGGTGCTGCTCGCGATGGGTTTCACCGGCCCGGAACGCCCGGGCATGCTGGAGACCCTCGGGGTGAAATTCACCGACCGTGGCAACGTGTGGCGCGACGAAAACTGGATGACGAGTATCCCGGGCGTTTTCACGGCGGGAGACATGCAACACGGCCAGTCGCTCATCGTCTGGGCCATAGCCGAGGCGCGCTCGGCGGCGCGTGGCATCGACAAATTTCTCACGGGCACCTCCGACCTCCCGGCGCCGCTGTAATACCTATTGCCGCCAAGGCGCACAATTTTGTCAGGAACAAAATTGGACGCGCGGAGCGCGCCCGCAGGGGGCGCGCCGGGGATGGTGCGCATCAAAGAACGCAAACGAAAAGAATAGCGGTGCTTCGCACCGGATTTCAGCTTTTAATGATTTCTTTGCGCTCTTCGCGTCTTTGCGGTGAAATCTCTTTATGACAGAACTTAAGAACGACAGATTACTGCGCACGTTGCTCAGACAACCGGTGGACGTGACGCCGGTGTGGATCATGCGTCAGGCCGGGCGCTATCTGCCCGAATATCGCGCCGTGCGCGAGAAGGCCGGCGATTTCAAGACGCTCTGCACCACGCCGGAACTCGCCTGCGAGGTCACGCTGCAACCGCTGCGCCGCTTCGCGCTCGATGCCGCGATTCTTTTTTCCGACATTCTCACCATCCCCGACGCCATGGGGCTCGGGCTTTATTTCACCGAAGGCGAGGGCCCGCAGTTCAAAAAACCCATCCGCACCGCCGCCGATATCGCAGCGCTGCCGGTCCCGGACCCCGAGTCGGAACTGAAATACGTCATGGATGCGGTGCGCCTGATCCGGCGCGAACTGCACGGGCAGGTCCCGCTGATCGGCTTCGCGGGCAGTCCCTGGACACTAGCGACTTACATGGTCGAAGGCGGCGGCAGCAAGGATTTCGGTCTCGTCAAATCCATGATGTTCGACCAGCCGAAACTCATGCATCAGTTGCTCGACGTGCTGGCGCGCGCGGTGGCTGCCTACCTCAACGCGCAGGTCGCCGCCGGCGCGCAGGCGCTGATGCTGTTCGACACCTGGGGAGGCGTGCTGACGCCGCGGGATTACCGAGAATTCTCGCTGCGCTATATGGAGCGGATTGTCCAGGGCCTCACACGCGAGCACGAAGGCCGACGCGTGCCGGTAATCCTGTTTACCAAAAACGGTGGCCAATGGCTCGAAACCATGGCGGACTCGGGAGCCGACGCGCTCGGCATCGACTGGACCACCGACCTGAGCGATGCCCGTGCGCGCGTGGGCCGGCGCGTGGCGCTGCAGGGCAACATGGACCCGTCCCTGCTGTACGCCTCGCCGGAACGCCTCCGCCGCGAAGTGGATACCATCCTGGCGAGCTATGGCCAAGGCAGCGGCCTGGTTTTCAATCTGGGTCATGGCATCCACCCGCATGTCCAGCCCGACAAGGTGGCCGTGGTCGTGGACGCGGTGCATGATCTGAGCCGCCAGTATCATCAGGGGTAGTGCGGCAAACGATTTCCGCGGTTATCCTGCAAGACCTTCATTATTAATTATCACCGGGGGTCATCCGTTGATATGGACAATGCCCGCTGCCC
>DATICK010000274.1:0-3620 GCA_035456865.1 Sulfuricaulis sp. | reverse complement strand
TAACGTGCGGCGAGCTTTTCGAGAAGCAGAAGCTGATGCTCGCGTTCAATCGCCCGCAGCGGTGTCAGTCCTTGTTCCGGTCGCGCTGGTATGTCCTCGGTTTTTTCCTCGATTCGGAAAGCGGCCACCTCACTGACGGTGGCGGCGACTTCGCTTGCGAGCCGGCTCAGGGAGTCGCGTCGTTTGAACGGAGAAGTATTGGCATCGTTCGAGATGGTGTGGCGCTGAAACGAAACCGCCAACGGCTGTATATCGAGAACCGGCAAATGCGATTCCGGGGCGCCGATTTCCTTGAGCCAGTCGCGTGTCGCCGAGAGCGCCGTCTGCGCGGGGTGAAAGTCATGGCGTCCTGCCGGGCATTGGCTGCACCAGCCGCGATCGAGCAGCGCGAATCGGCGGCTTCCTGCCACGTAACGCAGAGCGAGCAGGTGGCTCACGCTCAGGCCTCCGAGGCAGGGGATGCGGACGACGGCCGGCGGCGAAAGATTGCTGGGAACTTTCCAACAGTCCAGTTCCAGTGCTTCCAGCGTTGACTCTGGCGCAAGCGTGAGGGAGAAGCCGTGCACGGCGAGCGCACCGGTGGGGCAGATCGCCATGCAGCGGCCGCAACCCAGGCAGCCGTCGTCGAGTTGCAAACCCTCGTGGGTAAGCGATAACACCTGGGCCGGGCACGCCTCCGCGCAGCTCGCGCACGCGACGCGCCGCGGATGCAGTTCGAGACAGGCCTTGGCCAGCAGTCCTACCGGGGCATCCGGCCGCAGGCGGCGATAGGTGAGCGTGTCGCTCATTCCATTCCCCTCCATCGGCTCACTGTCAGCACCCTAACATTCGTCGGCCGGAGCCTGAATGATATGGATCAACGCACTCGGGTCCACATTTCGTGTCTGACATGCCCCCGGGCCTGGGCATGAGTCTTGCAGGATAGGGCAGAGTATCTGTATGAATAGCCGGGTAAAACCCGGATGAGTATCGTCAGGGCGCGTGAACGGATATAGTGGTTATTGATGCGGGTCAATATTTTGTCTGAATGACTCAAAGAAATTTAGACTGGTTGCAGCACCGCGAACGAATACGCTGACAGGACGAACGAAGCGAAGCGGAGTAGGGTTTCATTAACGGGGGTTCAATAATCACAAACATGGCTACCTGTGCCTGCGAGATTAATGCTTGCGTCCTGTGTGAAGACCGTTTATATCCCGGCCTCTCCAAAGAGCAGATTTGTCAGATTCGCGAGAGCCTGATTCGCGAGATGTACGAGCCGCATGAGATCTTGTTCCGCGAGGGCGATCCGGCGGACTTCCTGTTCTCGTTGCGTTCCGGACAGCTCAAACTCACGAGTTCAATGCCGGATGGGCGGCAGCAAATCCTGCGGATCGCGGTGGCGGGCCAGTTGCTGGGTATTGAGACTTTCAAGGGTCAGCGCTATCCGTTCACCGCCGAGGCGCTCACCGATGTGGTCGCCTGCAAGATCAGTCCCGATGACCTGCGGAAGATCCTCGAAGCCAGCCCGACCATCGCGTTGCGCGTGATCGAGACGCTCAGCCAGGAACTCGACCAGGCTGAATCCCTGATTCGTGATCTCGGGTTGAAGACCGCGCCGGAGAAGGTGTCGAGTTTCCTGCTGTCGTTGATTCCGCAGCGTGGCGACTCGAACGGCGAATTGCCGCTGCGGCTGTCGCGGCGCGAAATCGCCGAGATGCTCGGCCTGACGGAAGAGACCGTGAGCCGCGTCATGGCCGATTTCGCCCGCAAAAAAATCATCGGCAGTGGGAAAGGCTTTATCCGCATCCTCGACCGCAAGTGGCTCGAAGAGACGAATGGTGTCGAAACCAAGGCCTCCAGCGCCGGACGGCGCGCGCAGTCGGGTCATTCATGATCTGCCTGCGTCTGACAACGACATCCGCTCCAGGCATTCACCAATCAGTGCGCGCCCGGTTTCATAGCTGAAGAAAATCGCGTGTTCCCATAAGGGGCTTTAACTGAAGACTCTTTTGAACTTGCCCGCGGTCGTGCGCGGTTGAAAATCAAGTCATGACCACGGGGATTCTGCTCGAACTTTGGTCAGTTTAGCCCGGTCTTTTTTACTCATATCCCTCGGGCAGCTCGTGCGCTATTCCCTTATGACAGTCGATGCAGGTCTTCCCGCTCGCGCGCACTGACTCGAGAGTATGTTTCTTCTGGGCACTTGGATCCTGCTTTGACAGATCCATGGAAATCAGCGCGTGGCAATTGCGGCATTCACGCGAATCCGTTGACTTCATGGTCGCCCACACGGTTTCGGCGAGTTCCAGACGATGGGCTTCGAATTTCTCCCGGGTGTCGATGGTGCCCATTATCTTGTGGTATACCTCGTTCGAGGCCCGAATCTTGCGAATTATCTTGTAGATCCACGGTTTGGGAACATGGCAGTCCGGGCACGTCGCCCGAACGCCCGTGCGGTTCTTGAAATGGATCGTCTTCTGGTACTCCTGATAGACGTAGTCATGCATTTCGTGACACGAAGTACAGAAAGCCTCGGTGTTGGTTGCCTCCAGAACCGTGTTGAACCCGCCCCAGAAAATGATGCCTGCCACGAACATCAGTACGCCGCCCGTCGGGATCCACAGCAGGTACCATTTAAATGGCGGGCGCCATAACTTTGGCCAGCGTCTCTCGGCCTTTTCTTCTTCCGTCGGTTCAGACATGCCTTATCCCCTTTGAATTATTCTAGGTGCAGGCTCGAGAGTTACATTCACAGACATGCCAACCTGTCTAACAAGCTTGATATTTCAGGCGCGGAATTTTTCCACCGAGTCTATTTAAAGCTCGCGTAGTAATTCAGAAGCGCCTCCATTTCTGTTTTGTCGAGTCTGTCAAACTTCGGCTTCATCTTGTCAGCCAACCTACGCTTCTCGGTATAGAACGCTAATAATTGGTGCCTTAGGTAAGGCGTCCACTGGCCGGCCAGAATACCTGAGTCATCGCTGGCAAGACTGCCGGCCTGGGAGTGGCATTTCTCGCAGTCACGCTCATGAATCAGCTGGCCCTTCTTGGCCAATTCCGGATCGAAGTCCTGATTGGCGCGCCTGAATTTCTTGCTAGCGTAATACTGCGCCAATTTCTTGATGTCTGCTTCGCTCAGGGATTTGGCAATCCGGCACATGTCGGTCAGTTTCACCTTCTTGTCCCCGTGCAGGTATTCAATCTCCGGACAGGTGCGGTTTTTCTTCTTGTACGCCGTCAGGCTGCTGATAAGGTATTTTTCGGAGTACCCTCCGATGATCGGCATATTCGGATCGTGGCTGGCGCCGTCCCTTTCGTGACACACGGTACAGGCGTCAACCAGCTTGTTGATGTCAGTCGCCCAGGCGCCGGATGCCAGAGTTAGGCTGAATAAACCGGCGCCCGCCAATAATAAAAATCCGGTGGCTCGTTGCGTCTTCATGCTGACCTCCTGATTACTATTCCGATCCGATATGCCATGGTCCTCCTTGAGTCGCTTTCAGTAAGGATTTCCGATTCACGTACGAGGCATTCCGCGTGCCTTACTTGAAGCTCGCGTAGTAATTGATCAGCGCGTCGAAATCCGCCTGTTCAAGTTTTTCCATCTTTGGTTTCATCTTCTTGACCATCGGACGCTT
>DATICK010000273.1:0-2847 GCA_035456865.1 Sulfuricaulis sp. | reverse complement strand
TGAAATATCCGGATATCGTCCGCCCGCTGCTGGGCGTCGGTACGTGAAGGTGTGCTCATTCCGGGGTTTAGTTATTTATCCTCAAGGTAGGTTAATACTTAGCTCAAACCCCGTGAATTCGCCATGCTGAGATAAATGGGTCTGACGCCATTTATTGTCCTGCTCCTTATGAAGCACGCGCCGGGTTCAGCCACCCTTCAACGCCTCGACCTGGATGCGCAGGTGGACCTTCCCGGCCTCGCCCTCGCTGTACTTCGTCATGCCGAAGTCAGCGCGGTTCAGGTCGCCTTCCGCGTCGGCGCCGCAGGCTTCTTTCTTGTAGAACGGATGCTCCATGCACTTGAAGCTGTTGATTTTCAGATTCAGCGGCTTGGTCACACCGCGCAGCGTCAGCTGTCCGTCGACGGATACGGGCGTGTCGCCATTGAACTTGATGGTCCCTTTGAACGTCATCGTCGGAAACGTCCCGACGTTGAGCCACTCCGCGCCGAGCGCGTGTTCGTTCATTTTGTCGTGGCCGAAGTCGATGCTGGCGGTGTCAACCTGGATGTCGGCGCTGCCGGTTCGGGCGGCGCGGTCGAGCATGATCTTGCCGGAGGTCTTGTTGAATTTCCCGCGCCAGATCGAGAGGCCCATGTGCGAAAATTCCAGGCTCGGGTAGGTGTGGTCCGGGTCCACGGTGTATTGGTCGGCGACGGCCAGAGTTGGAGCCGAGATACCGGCAATGAGTACGGCGAGCATCCATTTTTTGCTGGTCATGAGTCTTCTCCTGATTGAATGCGGTAACGATTAATTGGCGGTGGTCACTCGAAACTTTACAATGACCTCGTCATCGAGTGTGTCGTCCCATTCAGCGCCGCCGATCGCGTACGCTTTTCGGGAAATCGGCAACTCGCCTTCGAAAACCCGCGCGCCACTCTCGGAACGCATCGTAAACGGCACCTTGATCTCCTGCGTTTTGCCTTTGAGCGTGAACTTGCCCTTGGCCACGAACCGGTTTTCCCCCACGGAAATCACGCCGGATGAAATGAAGCTGGCCTTCGGGTAGGTCGGCGTATCAAACCATTCCTTCCCGCGCAGCTCCTCTTCATATTCCGGCGCCCCCAAGTCGAAACTCGCCGTGTCTATTTCAATACGTGCGCGCGCCAGCTTGAGGTTCCTGGGGTCGAAGTCGATGGTGCCGCGGAAGACTTTGAATCCGCCTTCGACGGGCACGTTCATCTGGCGAAAAGTCGCCGTGATCCCGCTCTTGGTCGCATCGAGACTGCTTGCCACCGCAACTGCCGTTAGCATCGCGGCAGCAAGTACCACGGTGAACCAACGGGACAGGAATCTGGCGACGGAAGTGCTCATGATTCGACATTAAAAAATATTACAGTCGTGGCGGTTTGAGAAAAGGGACCATGCGACCCATCACGCCGTCGCGATCCATGAACTGATGTTTGATCGCCGCGGCGACGTGCAGGCCCACCAGCGCAGCCAGGCCGAATGCCAGCGATTGGTGTACCACAACCAGGACATCGCCGACGGCTTTGTCTTTGCCGATGAGGTCCGGTATCGGCAACACACCAAAGTAAACCGTCGGCACACCCTTGGCCGAACTCATCAGCCACCCGCTCAGGGGAATGACAAACATAAGCAGGTACAGCACGAAATGCGTAACGCGCGCGGTCCTTGTCTGCCAGGGCGGAATCGCACGTGGCAGGCGTGGCACGGGATGCGTCGCCAGCCATCCCACGCGGAGGACGGCCAGAATAAACGTCGTCACCCCCATCCACTTGTGCCAACTGTAATACCGGAGTTTCGCCGGGGACAAAGGCAAATCGTGCATGTAGAAACCCAGGCCCCAACCGGCAAAGATCAGCAAGGCGATGAGCCAATGCAGTGACATGGCCACCGGGGTGTAACGCTCGCGGTCATTCACAACCTGCCCCTAGCCCCTGCTGGCCTTCGCCAGGTATTCGCCGAGCTGTTCAAGGGTCCCGCCCCAGCCCTGCTGCATCGACTCGAAACCGTCCTCGAAGGTCTTGCGCTCTTCCGCCGTCGCGTTCAGGGGCAACCAGCGCACGGTGACGGTCGTCTTGCCGGCCTGCTCGATAAAGGTAATCGTGCTCAGCATTTCCAGCGGCCAGGCGAGATGCATCGGGTGCCGGGCGACATTGCCTTTTTCATCGGAAAAGGAATTGACGAACACGAGCCGGTCGGGTTTCACGATTTCGCGAAAAACAAACTTGCCCCACATGTCGTGGCCGTCGGGCGATCGCATGCCGTAGTGATAGCTGCCGCCTGGGCGCAGATCCATCGTGCTGTGAAACACCTTGAAGCCTTTCGGCCCCCACCAGCGTCGCATGTGCTCCGGGTCGGTCCACACCTTGAACATGAACTCGCGCGGCGCATCAAAGGTGCGTGAGATGACGAATTCCTTCGTCTGGGTTTCCGCGACTGAACTGTTTGTTTTTTGGTCCATGTCTGTCTCCTTTACGCGGCGATCCGCAATTCGCCGATCAATTCATCTGGGTCAAAGTATTCCGCGAAGCGTCCAATCAGGTTTTTGCCAGGTCTTCGGCGAGCCGATCTAGCATTTCGCCCCAGCCCTGCTCGGCCCCTTTGCGCTCCTCGACAGATACCGGGATGGCGTGCCGCAGCGTGAGCCAGGTTTTGCCTTCATGCTCTTCGAAGGTCACGGTCACCAGGGACTCTGCCGGGTGGCTGGCGCTCATGCCGTAGTACGCAGGCGGCACCGGGTTGCCTTGCACATCGGCAAAGCTGTCAGTGTAAACGAGGCGCGAAGGCGCCACGATTTCGCGATAGATGCCAATGCCCCAGATCTCGCGGCCCTCCGGCATC
>DATICK010000272.1:0-14403 GCA_035456865.1 Sulfuricaulis sp. | reverse complement strand
CGTGCCAGGTATTGCGGGAATACCCGGTCGACGATTTCCGCCATGGCTTCCGGGCCGAGATGGGCCACGTCATCCGCCGTCAGGGCGCCGCTTTGGCGATAGGCCTCGATGTCCTGGCGGATCTGCGGCGCGAGCAGGTGCTTGAGCACTGCCGCGGGCATAGCCAGTTCGAAGTCGCCGGCGAAGGCCGTCAGCATCTGCATCGGATTCCGGGCGATGTCGTGTTTCCGGCCATCGAGAACAAACTTCCCCTTGCCGCTGATCTCGCTTTCCCCCGTCTTGAAGCTGAGGCGCGTGATTTCCACTTCCGGCGCCTTTTTGGATAGCTCCGCGATGAGTTCCATGGCCTTCCCGGCCACGATCATGCCCGCTTGCGCGGGAGGCAGGTTGCCGCGGGTCAGGGCGTCGATCTCGTTTTTGAATTTCACCAGCGCCGCCGCATCCAAGTTGCGCGCCTCGATCACCAGTTGCCCGGGGCCGAAGCGCTCCTCCGCGACTTGAGCTTCATCGAGCGTGTAACGGATCACCAGGCTGACATTGTCACCCGCGGCGCGCGCCGTGGACGAGAGCGCGAACCCTTTCAGGCCGACGTGGCCGGCGGCATAGCCGAACTCGAGTTGCCCGATGTTCAGGCTGGCGTCACCGAAGGAATAACCCGCGATACCTACCTGTGTGTCGGAATGCAGGGACAGTTTGGACAGCGACATTTCGCCCTGATCGGGAGCGGTCACATTCAGCGACGGCATGAGCGCATCAAAGCGGATCTTGCGCCACGCCCGGTCGAACGTCATGTCCGCGCTCATGCCACTCCAATCAATGGTCTCGCCTTGGGTGCCGGTGGTCTTGACCGGCGGTATTCCGGCGTGCATTGCCCCGTCGCCGTTCAGACGGAAGGTGGTTTCCGTGGAGAGCGGTGGAAGGTCCAGGGGCATTTGTTTCCCGACCGTGGCCAGGGTGATCTGGCTGGCGATGCGCGCCTGCACTGGCGTGAGGCGCCAATCGCCTTGCAGCATCCGGTCGAGCGGTAGCGGGCCGTGGCTGATGCGGTGTTTGGCTGTGAGCTCGAAGGGAATATGCGGATGACGGACGACGGTCTCGGCCGTGGAACTCAGCCAGCCGCGCTGATAATTTTTTCCCGTGAATAGCAAACCGCTGCTGCCCGACATTTGTTCGAGCATGGCGCCATAGGTTTTTTCCGCTTCCATGCCGAACCAGTACGGCAATCCCACGGCGGCCAGCGCCACCAGTGCGATCAGCGTGAAACCGAGAACCAGCGAGAATTTCTTCATGCGTGAACTTGCTGCTTGCCGTGTCCGGACGCGGGCGCTGCCGGCAATCTCCGGTGCGCGACTCGCGGCATCAGGCAATCAGAACTTTTTATGCGAGCCGTCGCAGAAAGGTTTTTTGAGGGAGTGTTTGCAGCCGCACATGGCCACCTGAGTCGCCTCGGCCAGATCGAACTTGACGGGCTCGAAACCGCTGCCCTTGTGCGAGCCGTCGCAGAAAGGCTGGGTCTTGGATTGGCCGCAGGCACACCACCAGTAGGTACCGGATTTGAGGTCGAGGACATAGGGGCCTTTCTGGGCAATTTTGGGTTCCATGATGGTTCCGATACCTGAGAGATTTTCAGTGAGTGTAACGTCGGAGCGTTTATACGCTGAACGGTGCCGGGGTTCAATTCCAGACCGGGCAGATAATGTATCTGGGTTTAACGCGTCCGCAGGAATTCGGGACTGGCCAGCGCCGCGGCATGGATGTCGCGATTGTAATAGCGCGTGGCGAACGTCTTGGCGGCGGCATCCTGGGCGCGGAAGTTGGCGAGTACCATGTCCTTGCCCGCCATGGTGGCACTCCACCAGCCGGATGGATAGGTGCACTGCGGGAAGAACAGCGTCGCGACATCGCGAAATCCCGCCGCCTTGAAGCATTTCTGCACCGACCGGATCAGGTCGGCGTGAAACAGCGGCGATTCGCTCTGGCCGACGACAATACCTTTAGGCCGCAGCGCGCGGAAACAGTTTTTATAAAAGGCCTCGGAGAACAGGCCCGCCGCCGGCCCCACCGGGTCGGTCGAATCGATGATGATCACGTCGTAGGTTTCGGGTTTGGCGTCCGCCACCCATTCAATCCCGTCGGCGAAGTGCAGTTTCGCGCGCGGGTCGTTGTTCGATTCGCACAATTCGGGAAAAAACTTTTCCGACACGCGCGTGACGCGCTCGTCCAGCTCGACCTGTTCGGCCAGCGTCACCGTTTTGTGCTTCAGGACTTCATGCAGCGTGCCGCAGTCGCCGCCACCGATGACCAGCACCCGTTGCGGATCAGGATGGGTGAACAGCGCCGGGTGCGACATCATCTCGTGATACACGAAATTGTCGCGGTCGGTGACCATGACCAGGCCGTCGAGCGTCATGAGCGTGCCGAAAGTTTCGGTTTCGTAGATCTCGATGCGCTGGTAGGTGCTTTGTTCGTCGTGCACCTTGCTTTTGATCTTGAGCGAGATGGCCGAACCCTGGTCGGCCCATTCCTCGGTGTACCAGTTCTTGTCGAGCGGCATGTGTGTGTTCGCTTGAGAGCTTGTCGGAAGCGGGATTTTATACGCCAGGCGCGCGGCCGGCTACTTGATACTTGCCAACCGCTACTTGATACTTGCCGCATGATCGGCTGGTCCATACAAAAGGCGCGCGACACCTACAACATTGCTCACTGGAGCGGCGGCTACTTCGACATCAACGCCAAGGGCCACCTCATCTGCCGTCCGGATGCCAGCACCGAACATCCCGGCATCGATATGTTCGAACTTTCCCGCGAGATCAAGGCCGCGGGCCTGTCGCTGCCGGTGCTGGTGCGCTTTTCCGACATCCTGCGCCACCGCGTCGAAACCCTGTGCGGCGCCTTCGACCGCGCGATGAAGACTGACAATTATGGCGGCCATTACACCTCGGTTTACCCGATCAAGGTCAACCAGCAGAAAAGCGTGGTCGAGAAAATTCTTGCGCGCAACGACGGCCGTGTGGGGCTCGAGGCCGGCTCCAAACCCGAGCTGCTGGCGGTGCTGGCGCTGTCGCGCCAGGACCGCGGCGTGGTGGTGTGCAACGGCTACAAGGACCGCGAGTACATCCGCCTGGCGCTGATCGGCAAGGAGCTGGGGCATCGCGTATACATTGTCGTCGAGAAGCCCACGGAGCTTGAACTGGTCATCAGGGAATCCAGCGCACTCGGCATCGCACCGCTGATTGGCCTGCGCATGCGCCTGGCCTCGATCGGCGCCGGCAAGTGGCAGAACACCGGCGGCGACAAATCCAAATTCGGCCTTTCCGCAAGCCAAGTGCTGGATGCGATTGCACGCCTGCGCGCGACTAACCTGTTGCCCAGCTTGCAGATGATGCACTTTCACATGGGTTCGCAGATCGCCAACATCCAGGACATTCAACTCGGCATGCGCGAGGCGGCGCGCTACTACGCCGAGTTCCGCGCCAATGGCGCGGACATCAAGGTGCTCAACGTCGGCGGCGGGCTGGGCGTGGATTACGAGGGCACGCGCTCGCGCAGCTTCTGTTCCATGAACTACTCGGTCGATGAGTACGCACACAACATCGTGCATGCGCTCACCGAAATCTGCGCCGAGAAGAAACTGCCGCATCCCGACATCGTCACCGAATCCGGTCGTGCCATGACCGCGCACCATGCCGTGCTCATCACCAACGTCGTGGACACCGAATCCGCCCCGGGTGCCGATTCCGTGCCGAAGGCGACGGAAAACGAACCTGCGATCATCCGCGATCTGTGGCAGACGCTCGCGACGCTGTCAGACCGTTCCGTAGTCGAGGCCTACCACGACGCCGCCTACCGGCTGACCGAGGCGCAGGGCATGTTCAGCCACGGTGTCTTGACGCTGGCACAACGCGCACGCGCCGAGCAGATCTATTTTGCCATCTGCTGGAAGGTGCGTGAGTTGTTACAGCCGGCGAGCCGCACGCACCGTGAAATTCTCGACGAGCTGAACGAGAAACTCGCGGACAAGTATTTCTGCAACTTTTCGCTGTTCCAATCCATGCCTGACCACTGGGCCATCGATCAGATTTTTCCGGTGGTGCCGCTGAATCGCCTGAACGAGCCGCCCACCCGCCGTGGCGTGATGCAGGACATCACCTGCGATTCCGACGGCAGCATCGACCTGTACGTAGACGGCGAGGGCATCGATTCCACGCTCCCCCTGCATCCGCTGCGCGAGAACGAACCTTACCTCTTGGGCATTTTTCTGGTCGGCGCCTATCAGGAGATTCTCGGCGACATGCACAACCTGTTCGGCGACACCGATTCGATTCACGTCGAACTGAAACCGGACGGCGAACATTTGTTGTCGCAAGCGCAGCAAGGCGACACGGTGGGCTCGGTGCTGCGTTACGTGCACTTCAATGCCGACGATCTGCTCGCGTCCTATCGCGCCAAGATCGAGCGCGCTACTGCTATCAGCGCCGAAAACCGCGAAACCTATCTCGCAGAGCTGTCGGAAGGGTTGAAGGGATACACGTACCTGGAGGATTAAAGGAGCGTCTTGTTCTTTAATCCGTCGGCATGCCGCCAGAGGTACCACGATCCGACCGAGCGGAACGGCTGCCAGCAATCCGTTACTCGTTGAAAATCAGCCTTGGTGGGTCGGCGGCGAAGTCGGTAGGCGGCACTGAAACCGCTCTGGATGCCGAAGTCGTCGACCGGCAGTACATCCAGCCTGCCGAGCGTGAAGATCAGCAGCATCTCGACCGTCCAGCGTCCGACACCGTAAATCTCGATGAGGCGGAGAATCAATTCTTCGTCATCGAGACGTCGCGCCTGCGCGCGGTTCGGGACAATTCCGTCACGCGCCTTGGCGGCAATGTCGCGGATGGCGGTGACCTTGTTGCGCGAGAATCCGACCGAGCGCAGGCGCGCAAAATGTGTTGCCAGCACGTCGTGCGGTTCGGGGAATCCCTGGCCCGGATAGAGCGCGACGAAGCGGCCGAGAATCGTTTGGGCGGCGCGACCGTTGAGTTGCTGATGCGCGATGGCGCGTGTCAGGCTTTCGTAGGGCGACCACCGCAGCGGTCGGAGCGCACACGGACCGATATCGCGGATGAGTCGCGCCATGGTGCGATCGACGCGAGCCAGATGTTTTTCGGCGGTTTTGAGTTTGTCGCTAAAAGTTGGCACGGGAACCCGTTCGCGGAGGTCAGAACAAGAGGGTCAAGTCCTGAATTATGAGATTGTCCTTGGGCCGGCGCGCCAATGGGCCAGGCCTTATCCGTTCCTCTTCACCGTTACAAGCATGTTCTTGGCCCGGAGTGAAATCAAGCCAACGTCTGCTACGAAAAGAACTTGCCCGGACCCGCGCTTATTGACTTTCAACCCTATCTCATTGATGTCTATCTCCTGCTAATGCTGGGCTGTGGCGGTACAGGTTGACGCGCCTCGCAATAAGCGTATTTTGATCAGTCAGGCCTTTAGGCTTCGGATATCGATACGCTTCTTCTGCACGCGAGCGGGTCGACGGCAATGCCGATGCGGAGGTGAAGACGATGGGCGTTGATCGTAGAGCCGTCTTCATGATGTTAGCGATCGTCGGACCGATGACGATGAGCGGGAGTGCGTCCGCGAGTCCCGATCAAATCTACAAATCTGTTGATAAAGCCGGCAAGGTTACGTATTCAACCGCGCCACTCGCGGATGCCGTGACCACGAAAATGGTGGAGCCGCCCCATCAGCCGACGCCGGAGCAAGTATCTGCCGCGGAAGAACAATATCAACTTGTTAAGACCCTCGGCGCAGAGTTGGAGCAAAACCGCAAGCAGCGCGAGGAAGAGCTGGCGCGCAAAATGGCCGAGGAGAGCGCGCAACAAAATGCCAGCCAGCTTGTGGTCGTGTACTGGCCTGTGTCGGTGTTTGCCGGGCCGATCCGCCCGCTATGGCATCAGCGGGGTCAGATTCGATTCAAGCGGGAATCAAGAGGTCAGCGTGAGCAGCCTCGATCGGTGCGAGGAAAAATTACCCGGCCTCGCCCTTTTTGACTTTTAACCGTATCGCCTTGATGCCCATCTTTTGCAGCTGGGCGGCGGTGGCGTCGAGCTGTTCAATTTTTTCATAAGGGCCGAGGCGCACGCGGTGATATTCGCCCTTGCCCTCGATGGTAATCTTCTGGATTTGCGCAACCAGCCCCGCAAGCGCGAGTTTGGCCTTCATCTGGTCGGCTTCTTCGAAGCCCGCGAACGAGCCTGCCTGTAGAATGTAACTGACCCCCTCTTCCGGTTTGATCTTGGCGGCCTTGGTTTTGGCGCGCCGTTCGGGCAGCACGGTCTCGGTTTCCGGGAGGATGGTGTAGAAATCGAATTTTGGCTTGGGGGGTTTGGCCGGTTCCGGCTCTTTCCTGGTGGGCTTATCCACCGGTTTGCTGAAACTGGAAAAGAAGTTTCCGAGCCCGCTGCGGCCGTCGCCGCGGTGGGAGTACATCTGCCACAGCATCACCCCGGCCACGCCGATGCCGATGCCGACGAGAAGCAACAGCCAGCCGGGTTTTCGAAAACGGCTTCTCGTAGTTCTTCTTCTGCGTGCTTGCGCCATCAGCCTAATCTACATAGTTTCAGGAGCTGACACACCCAGCAGCTTCAGCCCGTTGGCGATGACCTGACGCGTCGCCACGATCAGGTTGAGGCGTGCGTCGCGCACGGCGGCGGCGTCCACCAGAAACGTGTGCGCCCCGTAATAGGTGTGAAAGTCGTATGCGAGTTCGCGCAGGTAATAGGCTACTTGATGCGGCTCGCGGGCCGTGGCGGCCGCTTCCAGCACTTCCGGGTAGCGCGCGAGCCGTTCGATCAGCGCTCGTTCATGCGGCTCCGTGAGTCGTGCCAGGTTCCGGTCGCCGTTCGCCGGATCGTGAGCGAATCCCTTTTCCTTCATCTGCCGGAACACGCTGTGGATACGCGCGTGCGCATACTGCACGTAAAACACCGGGTTGTCGTTGGACTGTGACTTGGCCAGATCGAGGTCAAAATCCATGTGCTGTTCGCACTTGCGCAGAACGTAGAAAAATCGCGCAGCATCGTTGCCCACTTCGTGCCGCAACTCGCGCAGTGTGACGAACTCGCCGCTGCGGGTGGACATCTGCATGCGTTCACCGCCTTTATAGAGGATGGCGAATTGCACCAGCAGCACGTGCAGTCGCTCCGGATCATCGCCGATCGCCGCCAAGGCCGCCTTGACGCGCGGGACGTAACCGTGGTGATCCGCGCCCCATATATCGATTACCTGATCGTAACCACGCTCGAGCTTGTCCATGTGGTAAGCGATATCGTGGGCGAAATAGGTCTTCTGGCCGTTGTCGCGCACCACCACGCGGTCCTTCTCGTCGCCGTAGTCGGTGGAGCGGAACCACAACGCGCCTTCCTTTTCGTAAACATGCCCGCTTTTTTTCAGGCGTTCGATGGCGCGTTCGGCGGCGCCGTTTTCCACCAGCGCGCGCTCGGAAAACCACTGGTCGTAAGTAACGCCGAACTCTTCAAGATCCTTGCGGATGTCGTCGAGGATGACATTCAGGCCAAGGTCGAACACCAGACGATAGGTCGCGGGGCCGAGCAGTGATTTGGCGCGCTCGATGAGCGCGTCAATATGCGCTTCCTTGTCGCCGCCTTTGGGTTCATCGGCCGGCGCATTCTCGAATACCTTCGCGGACGCGTGTCGGTATTTGTCGCCGTTTTCGCGGTGCAGGGTGGCGCCGATGTCGTAGACATAATCGCCCTTGTAGCCGTTGACAGGGAAGTCGAATTTCTCGCCGCACAACTCGAGATAGCGCAGCCACACGCTGGTGGCGAGGATGTCCATCTGCCGGCCGGCGTCGTTGATGTAGTACTCGCGGTGCACCTGGAAACCGGCGGCATCGAGCAGGTTGGCCAGCGTCGCGCCGTAGGCCGCGCCGCGGCCGTGGCCGACATGCAGCGGCCCGGTGGGATTGGCCGAGACGAATTCCACCTGCACCTTGCGTCCGTCGCCCAGGTGGCCGCGACCGAAGGATTCGCGCTTGTCCAGAATGTCACGGATGACGCCGTGGTTGGCGTCGGGGCGCAGGAAAAAATTGATGAAGCCGGGGCCGGCGATTTCAACCTTGATGATCTTGTCGGATGCCGGCAGGGCCTTGAGAATTTTTTCGGCCAGCTCGCGCGGCTTGGCGCGCGCCGGCTTGGCCAGCACCAGGGCGATGTTGCACGCGTAGTCGCCGTGTTCCTTGGATTTGGTGTGGTCCACCGTGATCGCCGCGCCGTGAGCCGGCGGCAGCGCGCCGGTGGCCTCGAGGCCCGCGAGCGCCGAGGCGATCAGATTTTCAATATGGTGTTTCAAAGGATGCCTGGGAATACGTAAAGGACGCCGATTCTACCGGTCCGGTCGCAGGACGAGAAGCCGCACTGCAAAGACGTTGTGGTTACGGCTCGCCCGCGCCGTTCACCAGGTTTTCCACCTCGCGCAGGTTCGCGCGTTTCATCGGTTTGCCATCCACCGGGCTGAGCGGAGTCTCGCGTGCTTCACGCCGGTCGAACACGCACAATTCCACGGCCACGCCGTCGGCGGTGAACAGGTAAGCCGGGAAAGTTTCGTGGCGATCGCCGCCAAAGCGCAAACGCCGGTCCGCCTGCTCGTAGGGAATGCTGTGGTCCTGCAGCCAGAAGCCAATTTCCTCCGGCGAGTCGGCGGTAAGATGCAATTCGATTGCACTGGCCGAGGTCACGGTGCCGCTCAGCACCGGACCCACGAGACGCGGTTCGAATTTGGCCAGGAAGCGCATGGCCTCGGCGGCGAGCCCGCGCAGACGGCGCAGGCCCTGCGTGACGCGCCCGCCATGAAACAGCCGAAGGTATTCCTGCAGCGCGGAATCCACCTCGTCGTTGCCCGGCAGATGCTTGGTCTCGGGCAGACCGAGACGCGCGGCGGCCTTGCGCTTGGCGGCGTGGAAGTCACGCACGCCCTCTTCCGCCATGATGCGCGCGGCATGCGCGGCGATTTGCCGGCGCAACTCGTCCGTGCCCGGTGCCTGGGACTTGGTCCGGTGCCCGGCCTGAGGAGAGCGGGGTTTGGTGCCCATCAGAACAGTTTCTCGCGCACGTTATCCGGTGCCTGGTCCGGTGGTTCAGTCGCAGGGCCTTGTTCTCCCTCAACAATCGGCTGCTCGTGCGGCGTTTCCGTGCCCTGGATGAAAAATTCCTGCATCGCCTGCGGGTCGTCGGCAGTCGTCGGTTTTCCGGTTTCGCTGTTGACGGTGATGCGCACCACGCTCTGCGGCGGCGTCAGCGGTTTTTCGGGAATGCCCTGCAGCGCGGTGCGCATGAAGTCGATCCATACGGGCAGCGCCGCACGCGCGCCGGTCTCGCCGCGGCCAAGCGAGGCCGGCTGATCGAAGCCGATCCATGCCGTCGTGACCACGTCGGCGTTGAACCCGGAAAACCACGCGTCGCGATAATCATTCGTGGTGCCGGTTTTGCCGGAGAGGTCCTTGCGCCCGAGGACAAGGGCTTTCTGCCCGGTTCCCTCGCGGATCACGTCCTGCATCATACTGGCCACGAGGAAGCTCACTTCGGGGCTCAGCACGCGCGGCGCCACGGTCGGTTTGTCCTTGTCCGTGGAGTGATCAGCGGGCGCAGGGACCGGTGCCGGTGTTCCGGCTGCCACGGCGTTTGCCGGAGCGTCAGTCGCTCCCGGCATCCTGCCTCCCGCGACACTTGTTCTACCCTGTACATCGCAGTCACGGCAAGGAAGTGCCGGTTTGGCCTGCTCGAGAACATTGTGATTGGCATCCTCGATACGCACGATGAAGTACGGTGTAACGCGATAACCGCCGTTGGCGAACACGGCAAACGCGTTCACCATCTGCATCGGCGTGGCCGAGGCCGTTCCCAACGCAAGCGAGAGATTGCGTGGCAGTTTGGCGGGCTCGAAACCGAAGCGTTCCAGATACTCGGTGGCATAGGCCACGCCGATGGCGCGCAGCAGGCGCACGGCGACGAGATTGAGTGATAGCGCCAGCGCCTTGCGCAGCCGCGTCGGCCCGAAGAACTTTTTGCTGTAATCCTCCGGGCGCCATTCGTCTTCGGGTGATTCACCTTCCATGACGATCGGCGCACCGCTCACGGTGCTCGCGGCGGTGAATCCCTTGTCCAGTGCTGCGCTGAAGATGAAGGGTTTGATGCTCGAACCGGGTTGGCGTTCGGCCTGGGTCACGCGGTTGAAGCCGCTCTGGTAAAAATCGAATCCGCCGGTGAGTGCCAGCACCGCGCCGTCGGAGGGACGCAGCGACACGAGCGCGCCGCTGACCTCCGGAATCCCGGCGAGTCGCCATGGTCCGATCTCCTGCTGCAGCGCCGGGTTTTCAATTGCCTCGAGGTAAATGATATCCCCGGACTTCAGCACGTCCGCGGCCTTCTTGGGCGCCGCCCCCAAGGTGTTTTCATCGATGTAGGCACGGGCCCACGACAGCCCTGGCCAGCCGATTTCGGCGATGGTGCCGTCCTGGGTGTAGACTTGCACGCTTTTCTCGTCGACCTTGAACACGACGCCCGGAAGCAGATCGCCCACGACCCGGTAATCCTTGAGGACGTCGTCGAGATGTTCCTTGTCCGGCTCGCCGCGTACCGTTACGTGACCGGCGGGCCCGCGGTAACCATGACGGCGCTCATACTCGAGCAATCCGTCGCGCAGCGCCTTGACCGCGGCCTGCTGGTCATTGGTGTTGATCGTGGTGTAGACGTGAAATCCGCCGGCGTAGGTCTTTTCGTCATAAGCCTGGATCATGTACTGGCGCACCATCTCGGCCACGTAAGGCGCCTCGACATTAAATCTGTAGGCATGCTTGCCGGCGGCGAGCGGCACGTTGATCGCCTGTGTGTATGCCGCTTCGTCGATGAAGCCGAGATTTTGCATCTGGCGCAGGATGGCATTGCGCCGTTCCATGGCATTGTCGGGATTGGTCAGGGGGTTGTCGCGCGACGGTGCCTTCGGCAGCCCGGCGAGCATTGCCATTTCCGGAAGCGTCAATTCCTTGAGCGTTTTCCCATAATAAACTTGAGCCGCCGCGGCGAAACCGTAGGCACGATGGCCGAGAAATATCTTGTTGAAGTAGAGTTCGAGAATTTGTTCCTTGCTCAATTCGCGTTCGATCTTGAACGCCAGCAGTATTTCCTTGATTTTGCGTGTATAGGTTTTTTCGGGGCTGAGAAAAAAGTTGCGTGCCACCTGCATGGTAATGGTGCTGGCGCCCTGTCCCGCGCTTTGGGTGCGCAGGTTGTGCAAGGCAGCGCGCAGGATGCCGATGAAGTCCACACCGTGGTGATAAAAGAAGGAATGGTCCTCGGCCGCGAGCACCGACTTGATGAGCAGATCCGGCACCTCGTCGATGCGCACAGGAATGCGTTTTTCCTCGCCGAACTCGGCGATAAGCTGACCGTCGGATGTGTAGACCCGCATCGGCACTTTCAGTTGTGCCCCGGAAAGATCGTCGAGCGCTGGCAGGGTCGGCGTCAGTATAAGAGCAACCAGCGTGAGCATCACCACGCCGCTGGCGAACAATCCGAACAGTCCGATCAGAGCCAGTTGCCAGCGTTTGGCGGGCAGATGCTGGCGGGCCCATCGGGAGAAAAAACTCCCAGAATCATTCATCCCAGAATCATTCATTATTTAGATAATGCGCGAGACTTTGGATATTAGTCAGGAAGAGTCGTCGTTCGGTGCGCGGGCCAGTATAAACCACCCTCTGTCAGACACGGTATTTCGGGATTTTCGCCCCCGCCGTGTGGTGAAATTCAGCGAGGAATCCCACGAAAACAGGCTAAATACGCCGATTTGTCATTTCTGATTTCTATGGACTATATTTGGTTTTAGTATTTAATCTACATTATATGTATTAATCATAACTAGTGGATTTCTAAGAGGGAAATTAGGTGACAGGGCTTTCTGGTTTATTTACCAAGAAAAAGCCGCCACTGATAGGGATCGATATCAGCTCCTCGGCAGTGAAGGTTCTCGAACTGAGCAATTCAGGCGGGCACCTGCGCGTGGAGCGTTATGCTGTCGAGCCTCTGCCTCAGAATGCGGTCGTCGAACATGCGATCACGGAAGTTGAGCAGGTTGCTCAAGTCGTTGAACGCGCCATCAAGAAATCCGGCACACGTTGCAAGCATGCTGCGGTAGCGGTGCCCGCTGCGCATGTCATTACCAAGACCATCAAGATGGCGGCCAACCTGAGCGACCAGGATCGCCAGATGCAGGTGGAGATGGAAGCGGATCACTACATTCCCTATCCGCTGAATGAAATCAATCTCGATTTCCAGATTATGGGCCCGTCAGAAAATAACCCGGAAGATGTGGACGTGCTGATGGCCGCTTGCCGCAAGGAAATCGTGGACGATTACCTCGCCGTTATCCAGGGACCGGGTTTGACGCCGCTGGTGGTGGATGTCGAAACCTACGCGATGGAGAATGCCTTTTCGCTCATCACCAGCCACATGCCAGGGGGCGGCATGGAAAAGACCATTGCGGTTCTGGATATCGGCGCAACGGCGACCACTATTAACGTAGTGCATAACAACCGCTCGGTTTATACGCGCGATCACGCTTTTGGTGGCCGGCAGCTGACGGAAGAAATCCAGCGCCGCTACGGCCTCTCTTATGAGGAAGCAGGCCTGGCCAAGAAACAAGGCGGCCTGCCGGACAATTACCAGACTGATGTATTGCGCCCGTTCATGGAGGCCATGTGCCAGGAGATCATGCGCGCGCTGCAATTCTTCTATTCCTCTACGCCGTTCAACAGCGTGGACCAGTTGCTGCTCGCCGGCGGTTGCGCGCAAGTCGCGGGCATCGACGAACTGGTCGCGGCGCGCATCGGCGTGCCGGCCATGGTAGCTAATCCTTTTGCCAGCATGTCGCTCGCTTCGCGTATCAAGCCGCAGCTCCTCTCCAATGATGCCCCTTCGCTGATGATCAGCTGCGGGCTTGCGATGCGGAGCTTTGACGAATGACGACGCGCATTAACCTATTACCGTGGCGCGAAATGCGCCGCAAGGAGCAGGACCGGCAACTGCTTACCATCGCCGTGGGCGCGTGGATCCTGATGGGCGTGATCATTTTCTATGCGCACGTGCATGTCAGCGCCCTGATCGAAAACCAGAACAAACGCAATGATTTTTTGAACCAGGAGATCGCCAAGGTCGAGAAAGAGATCAAGGAGATCGCTGAACTCAAGAAGCAGCGAGCCGACCTGATCGCACGCATGAATGTCATCTACCAGTTGCAGGGCGATCGTGCCCAGGTGGTGCATTTGTTCGATGAGCTGGCGCGCAAGCTCCCGGACGGAATTTATTTCTCGTCCCTGAAGCACTCCGGCAGCAGTATCTCGTTGCAGGGTGTGGCGCAGTCGAATGCCCGTGTATCGGCGCTCATGCGCAACCTGGCTTCTTCCGACTGGTTCGCCGATCCGGAGCTCGAGGTCATCACGGTGAAACCTCAAGGAAGCGACCGTGTCAGCAACTTTTCACTAAAGGTCAAACAGGTTGCCAAGCAGCAGAAGAAACTTACGGATACCGGCACATGACTCTCGACGATCTGAAAAATATCGATATCAACAATCTCGGTTCCTGGCCGGTGCCGATCAAGATTGGCGGAATTCTGATCGTTTGCGCCATTGTTCTTTTCGCCGGCTTCTGGTTTCTCATTCAGGGTGAACTCGAACAGTACAGCGAGGCGCAGAAAAAAGAAGAAGGTCTGCGCGAAACCTACATGAACAAAAAGGCCTTGGCGATCAATTTGCCGGCGTACAAGGAACAAATGGAGGAAATGGAACAGACCTTCGGCAGCCTGTTGCGGCAACTGCCGAATACCACGGAAGTTCCTGATCTGCTGGTGGATATCACCCAGGCCGGATTGGGTCGAGGCCTTGAATTCACCTTGTTCCGTCCGGAGAAGGAGCTACCCAAGGACTTCTATGCCGAGATGCCGATCAGCGTCGAGGTCCGGGGCAACTATCATGAGTTGGCGCAGTTCGTAAGCGATGTCGCCGCACTTCCCCGCATCGTCACATTTGGCGATATCACCATTTCCGCTTCCTCAAGCAAGGACAATAAGCTGACCATGTCAGCGAAGGCAAAAACCTATCGTTATATGGAAGAGGGTGGTATTAAGAAACAGGAAAAACCAGTACCTCGTAAGATATCGCCATGAGAGATGCAAAATTACTGTTAATCACCGGCCTGCTCAGCCTTGCGTTGAGTGGATGCAGCAGCGATGGTCTGGAGGACTTGCGCGATTTCGTCAAGAACGCCTATGCCGACAGGAAACCGAAAGTTGAGCCGCTCCCGGAAATCAAAATGCAGGAAACCTTTATTTATAATTCCGCCAACC
>DATICK010000271.1:0-19388 GCA_035456865.1 Sulfuricaulis sp. | reverse complement strand
GTGAGGCCGTGGCATGACGTGCCTCGTCGCCCGCGAGCGTGAGAGTGGCGCCGGGATCGGCAAGATGTTCGGCATAAAACAGCGGCTCGGACATGCGCAGGTCAGCGACGGGTAAGATATACGTCGTAACGGACCAGTTTGCCCGCGAGACTCATGCTCGGTTCGGGTGCAAGTGGCGGGGCGTCGTCCGGGCGTTTCACCACCACGCGGTCCAGCGCCACGCGGCGGCTGATCTCGAGCAACTCCTGTGCATCGGGATCGTCGCCCACCAGGTCGCGCAGCAGGCGCATCTCTTTTTTTACCGCCGCGGATTTTTTGCGCTTGGGCGGAAACATGGGGTCGAGATAGATTACCTCGGGCGGCGGCGTTAGCGAAGGCAGCAACACGCGTCCATCCCCTTCGATCAACCGCAATCGCTTGTCCAGCGTGATGCCGGCACGCGCGGCCAGACGCTGCAGACCGTCCCGCGCCAGCGCCATGACCACCGGCGAGCGCTCGATGGCGGTGGTGCGATATCCCATGAGCGCAAACAACAACGCATCCTGGCAATATCCGGCCGTGGCATCCACCACCGATTGCGCCTTCTTGCCGAGCGCGCGCGCCAGCGGCTGGCGGCGCGAAAGATTGGGACTGTAGGGGCGCAGATCGAGATGCGAAAAGTCCACGCATACCGGCCCCATCTGCGGGTCGCGGTTGTGATGCGCGCCATCCCTGGCGCGCCGCCCTTCGGGCCGCAATGAAGCGCGCCCAATTCCGCTCCCGGCGGAATTGTCGCGGAGCTCCAGACGTTCGGGCGTCATGACCAGCAGCAAATCGAAATCCGCCTCCGCTGTCGTTACAAATGGCAGCTCCAGTTCGCGCGCCAGCTCCTCGGCTTTGGCCCTTACGTTGTCATCGCCTGTCATGCTGACCGCAATGCTTGCGGGAAGACGGGAAATGCCGGGGACAGACAATGGGCGTCGGGATGAGAATGACGACATGGTGCGCCAAGCATAATCCATTCCCCCATCCGCGCGCACGCGATGCGGAGTTCCGTCGCCCTGAAACAAAACGCCCCGCGAGCGGGGCGTTTTGTTTCAGCCATCAATGTCCGGATTTCAAGGAAACGCCGGCATGGTCGGATCGCGTCCGCGCGGGTCGGCGTCCGGATGCTGTTCCTTGATCATGTCGGTAATATCTTCAATCTGATGCTTGGGGATGTCCACCATCAAGAGGATTTTTCCGCGCTCTATTTCCCCGGAAAATTTTTCAAGGCGGGTGTTGGGCACATCCGAGGCGATCATGCCCGAGGCCCAGACGCCGACGATGGCGCCAATCAGGCTCATCGCCAGAATCACGCCGAGACCCATGACCAGTCCCGAAGGCGGGAACATCATGGCAACCACGCCGGCGAGCGCACCGGTGGCGCCGCCGACCACCAGGCCGACTCCCAATCCGTGGATTTCATCGCTTTTTTGCAGCATGGTGGCTTCAGGGAGGTCGCTCAGTTCAACGCCTTCCTTGGCCAGGAAAAAGATATGACGATCTTCGATGCGGGCCAGTAGTAGTTTCTTGAACACCTGCCTGGCGCTTTGGACATCCGGTAGCAGGAAATAAAGCCGTCTTCTCATAACCACCTCCTTCCGTTAACGGGTTGGGTGTCAGATAGAGGCCTCTTTACCTACGGAGGCGTTGAACAAAGCATAGCCCAAGCGAGCTGGTCAGCCTAACAGAGGCACTACTTTCCGTGCAGGAATTCCTGGATGCGGTATGGCATGGCCACGCGCCGTATCGATAAATAATCAAAAATCAGCCGGCGGCGGCGCGATCGGCACGCTTGCGGTCGGTTTCCTTGAGGAAACGCTTGCGCAGGCGCAGGTGGTTGGGGGTTATCTCGACCAGCTCGTCGTCATCGATGAATTCGATGGCACGTTCGAGCGTCAGCTCGATCGGGGGCACGAGAATGACGTTCTCATCCGAGCCCGAGGCGCGCATGTTGGTGAGCTGCTTGCCCTTCATCGCGTTCACCACCAGATCGTTGTCGCGCGTGTGAATGCCGATGATCATGCCCTCGTACATATCCTCGCCCGGGCCGACGAACATGCGTCCGCGTTCCTGCAGATTGAACAACGCGTAGGCGACGCTCATGCCGTTGCCGTTCGAGATCAGCACGCCGTTGATGCGCCCGCCGACCACGCCTTTCTTCTCCGGGCCGTAGTGATCAAACACGTGATAGATCAGGCCGCTGCCGGCGGTGGCGGTGAGGAAATCGGTCTGGAAGCCGATGAGCCCGCGCGCGGGAATCATGTACTCGAGACGCACGCGGCCCTTGCCATCCGGCTCCATGTTGAGCAGATCGCCCTTGCGCTGGCCGAGTTGCTCCATGACCGCGCCCTGATGCTGGGTTTCGATGTCCACGGTCAGCTGCTCGTACGGCTCGTGGGTCTCGCCGTTCACTTGCTTGGTGATGACCTGCGGGCGCGACACGCCGAGCTCATAGCCTTCACGGCGCATGTTCTCGATGAGAATGCCCAGGTGCAGCTCGCCGCGTCCGGAGACGCGGAATTTGTCGGGGCTGCCGGTATCTTCCACGCGCAGCGCAACGTTATGGATCAGCTCGCGTTCGAGCCGCTCGCGAATCTGGCGGCTGGTGACATATTTACCGTCCTGTCCCGCGAACGGAGAATTGTTGACCTCGAAGGTCATGGTCACCGTCGGCTCATCCACAGACAGCGGCGGCAGCGCCTCGACCTTGCTCGGATCGCATAGGGTGTCGGAGATGCGTGGGCCTTCGATGCCGGTGATGGCAATGATGTCGCCAGCCTCGGCTTCGGGCACTTCGGTGCGTTCCAGTCCCATGAAGCCGAGTACTTGCAGAATTTTTCCGTTGCGGGTCTTGCCGTCGTGGTCGATGACCGTGACCGGCTGATTGGGTTTTACCTTGCCGCGGGTGATGCGGCCGATGGCGATGGCGCCAACGTAGCTCGAATAGGCGATGCTCGAGACCTGCATCTGGAACGGGCCTTCGGGGTCGACCTTGGGTGGCGCAACATGCTTAATGATGGTCTCGAACAGCGGCGTCATGTTGCCCTCGCGCACGTCCGGCGTGAGCCCGGCGTAGCCGTTCAGCGCCGAGGTGTACACCACCGGGAAGTCGAGCTGCTCTTCGGTCGCGCCGAGCTTGTCGAACAGGTCGAAGGTCTGGTCCAGCACCCAGTTCGGGCGCGCACCGGGGCGATCAATCTTGTTAATGACGACGATGGGCTTCAGGCCCTGGGCGAACGCTTTGCGCGTGACGAAGCGCGTCTGCGGCATCGGGCCGTCGACGGCATCCACCAGCAGCAATACGGAATCCACCATCGACAGCACGCGCTCGACTTCACCGCCGAAATCGGCGTGGCCCGGCGTGTCGACGATGTTGATGCGATAGTCGTTCCAGCGGATCGCGGTGTTCTTGGCGAGGATCGTGATGCCGCGCTCGCGTTCGAGATCGTTCGAGTCCATGACGCGCGTGCCCATTTGCTGGTGCGCGGCGAAAGTGCCGGACTGTTGCAGGAGTTTGTCGACGAGCGTTGTCTTTCCGTGGTCGACGTGGGCGATGATGGCGATATTGCGCAGTTTCTGAATCATTGAATTTACCGTTTACGGTGGGGTGACGGCCAAAAGGCCGCGCATTATACACGGTTACCGGAAAAAAAGCCCACCGGCGCCTGGCTAATGGCGCGTGGGCGTGGCCGGGGCGCTGTGGAGGGCGGCAAACAGCTGTTCGGCGTCGATACGGTCGAATTCGTAGCGGCTGCCGCAGAACTCGCAATCCACGCTGACCGTCCCCTGTTCGTCGAGAATCGAGTGGATTTCGTCGCGCCCGAGCATGCGCAGCACCGCCTCGACCCGCGCGCGCGAGCAGGAACAGCGGAAACTGACCGGCATGCGCGAGAACAGGCGTATATCCTCCTCGTGATACAGGCGGTGGACGATCTCGCGCACCGGCAACGCCAGGAGCTCTTCGCGCGTGATGGTCGAACCGAGGTGCACGGCACGCACCCAGGCGTCATCGTCGGCCGGATCGGCTTCCGGCAGGCGTTGCAACAGCATGCCCGCCGCCTGTTGCGGATCGGAGGCGAGCCACAGGCGCGTGGCGAGCTGTTCGGAGCGGGCGAAATAGTTTTCAAACGCCTCGGCCACGGTCAGCCCCTCCAGGGCGACAATCGCCTGGTAACGTTCCTTGCCTTTCAGCGGATCGATCGTGACCGCGAGGCGACCGTCGCCCACCAGCGCGGCGAGCGGCGCATCAGGGATCTCTCCTTGCCACTGCGCGATGGCGCGCATGGTCCGGTCGCTGGTGCATTCGACCACCAGCAGGCTGACCGGCCCCTTGCCTTGTATCTGCATGATGAGCCGGCCGTCGAATTTCAGCGTGGAGGTGAGCAGCGCCGCGGCCGCCATCAGCTCGCCCAGCACCTCGCGCACGCGTGGCGGATATTGGCGCCGTTCGAGCACCGCCTGCCAGGTTGCGTCGAGATGCACGATCTCGCCGCGGATCGGCGCGTGTTCGAAAATAAATCGTTGCAGGCTGTCGTGGTATTGCATGGCCCTCCTGTGTACAGATGTGTCCTTACAGTTCGTCCAAACCGATCGTGGTTTCCAGCCGGTTCTCGACATATTTTAAGTGTAACAAAACTGACATGTGATTTTCGTTATACTGCAAACATCATGTTTATCCTGCTTGTCCGTCACGCCAAGGCCGAGGCACGTTCTTTGCTGGGCCTGGGAGCGAAAAGGGACGTCCGGCGTCCGCTGACTGACGCCGGACGTAAGCGCATGCGCCGGGCCGCCAAGGCGCTGCACAGGCTTGTCCCGGCGGTCGATGTGATCGCCTCGAGCCCGCTGATCCGTGCCCGTGAAACCGCGGAGATCCTCGCCGGACAATATGACAATATGGCCGTCGTCGACCTCATGCCGCTTTCGCCGGGAGGTTCCGAACAGGAACTGCTCGACTGGCTGAGGGAACAGCGCCAGGACGCCGCCGTCGTCCTGGTGGGGCATGAGCCCGATCTCGGTTTCCTGGTGAGTTGGCTGCTCACTGGCAAGAAATCGGCATTCACACCGTTGCGCAAGGGCGCGGCCTGTTTGATCCGGTTCGACGAAGCACCGGCAGCAGGCGGCGGCGTGCTGGAATGGATGCTGACCCCCAAACTGTTCGATAAACTCTGATGAGGCCGATGCGTGTTGCAACGTGGGCTTACTCATGACTTGTGCTATTGCGGGCAGCCTCGAAAAGAGCACGGCTGATCCTGTTCGCTGTTTGTATGGCCACCAAGCCTGATGCATCAACCAAGCCGATCTCGGCGCGCCTTCGCGGCTGGCAAAGCGAGCCCGCAGGTGACGTCGCGATACGTTTGGCGCATCGGTATCTCGACGCCGCTGGCGAAGCCGCAGAGCGTGTGACCAGCAATGCCGATCCCGAAGCCCTGCACGATTTCCGGGTCGCATTGCGACGCCTGCGTAGTGTCTTGCGTGCCTATCGATGCTGTCTCAGGAAACTGCCGAAAAAATGGCGCCGCCAACTCAAGCGCGTGGTGCGCGCCACGAACGCCGGCCGTGACTCCGAAGTGTTCCTCGCCTGGCTCGACATCCAGTCATCGTTGCCGGTGACGGAGCAAGCCGCCCACGAGTGGTTGCGGAAACAGCTTGAAGCGATGCGTGATGCGTCCTACTCACAGCTGCGGACACAGGGGCTGACCGATTTCATCGCCCTGTCCCGGCACCTGCGTCAGGTACTGGCGGTCAGTCGGAGCAAGTCATCCTATGGCGAAGTCATGGCCGATCATTTACACGCCCAGACCGCCAGAGTCGCCGCCGATCTCGCCCGGGTACATTCGGCAGCCGATGCCGAAGCTATTCATGACGCGCGTATTCAGGCCAAGCGCCTGCGCTATCTTATCGAACCTTCGAGTCCGCGCCTTCCGGGAGCGCGTGCCGGGGTGAAACGCCTCAAAACGTTTCAGGACGAGGCCGGCGCACTGTGTGACGGTTTCGTGCGCCGGCGTATGTTCGTTCAATTGGCCGAGGCAGCGGGGGCGCAGCAGGCGCGTGAGGCGATCGAGACCGTTGATGAGGAACGGTCGAAAGTCCCGAATGAGCTTGATGTCATTCCCGGTTTGCGCCGGCTGGCGCAACGCAGCGAGCGGCAAGTGCGCCAACTGTTTCAACGCTTTCGGCGCCGTTATCTCGAAACGCGCATCCAAAATCTGATCGAGCCGTTCTTGCGTCTGGAGCGCCGGCTCGCCGGTCCCGGCGCGGACTGATTCAGCCCGCGGGACGACTGTCCGCGAGTGCCGCGTCGGTGCCGTGGCGCGCGGTTTCCAGGTGACCGAGAAACTGGCGCGTGCAAGCCTCCCAGGTGTATTTCAGGGCCGCCGCACGACACCGCTCGGGATTGAGTTTGAGCGCCTCGAGCGCGGCTACGCGCAGGTCTTCGCTGAGGCAGCCGGTGACGCCGTCTTCGACCACGTCCATCGGTCCTTGAACCGGATACGCCGCCACCGGGATGCCGCAGGCCAGGGCCTCGATCAACACCATCCCGAAAGTATCGGTGCGGCTCGGGAAGACGAACACGTCCGCGGCCGCGATATGTTTGGCGAGTTCCTCGTCGGACTTGTAGCCGGTAAAACGCACGGCGGGGTACTTGCGCCGGAGCGTCTCCAGATCCGGCCCGCTGCCGACGACATATTTGGTTCCGGGGAGATCGAGTTTGAGAAAGGCCTCGATGTTCTTCTCGATGGCCACGCGTCCCATGTACAAATAAATCGGCCGATTGGCGTCGAGGTAAGACTTGATGCGCGGACGAAACAGCTCGGAATTCACGCCGCGCGACCAGTAACCCAAATTTCGGAAGCCCCACCCGGTCAGTCGCTGGTGCAGGGTTGGCGTGGCCACCATGAGCGTGCTGGCCGGTCCGTGAAACCAGCGCATCACACGATAACTGAGCGCGAGAGGAATACGCGCGCGCAACCAGAGATACTCCGGGAACTGCGTGTGAAACGCGGTGGTGAAGGGGAAACGGTTCTCGAGGCACCAGGCGCGCGCCGCCAAGCCGAGGGGACCCTCGGTGGCGATGTGCACCGCGTCCGGGTTGAGCGCGTCGAGCATCGCGCGCACCCGCCGACCCGGGAAAAGCGAGAGGCGTATTTCGGGATAGGTCGGCAGGGGGACGGTGCGAAAGTCCTGCGGCGAGATAACGTGCACCGTGTGGCCGAGCTTCTCGAGCTGCTCGTTGGTGCGGGCGATGGTGTTGACGACGCCGTTGACCTGCGGACGCCAGGCGTCGGTGACGGTGACGATGTTCATGCCGCCTCCCCCATCGCGGAGGATTCCGCCTGCCCGCCGCTTTCTTCGAACAAACACTGGCACTCATCGGCCCAGTGCAGCACCGCCAGTGAGCCGTCGTGGCGCTCGACGAGCGAGGTGCAGGACTCGACCCAGTCGCCGTCATTGACGTACAACACGTCCACAACATACTCGAGCGCCGCCTTGTGAATGTGGCCGCAGATGACCCCGTCGACACGAAGGCGCCGCGCCTCATGCGCCAGCGCCTGTTCGAAATTACTGATGTAGTTGACGGCGTTTTTGACCTTGTGTTTGAGGTATGCGGCGAGCGACCAGTAGGTCAGACCCAGACGGCGCCGGACGAAATTGACCCAGCGGTTGGCATAGAGCAGGGAGTCGTACATGCCGCTGCCGAGGACGGCGAGCCATTTGCTGTGCTTGACGATGCTGTCGAACTCATCGCCATGAATCACGAGAAATCGGCGTCCGTCGGCGTTCTTGTGAATGACTTGCGGTGCAACCCGCACACCGCCAAATACCGCGCCGGCGTAATCGCGGAACAGTTCGTCGTGGTTGCCGGGCACGTAGATCACTTCCGTGCCGCATGCCGCCATTTCCATGATTTTCTGCAGCGCCTTGCTGTGGCTCGCCGGCCAGTACCAGCCGCTCTTGAGGTTCCAGAAATCGATCATGTCGCCGACGAGGTACAGGCGTTCGCAACGGGTGTGCTCCAGGAAGTCGAGCAGAAATTCAGCTTTGCACGCGCGCGTGCCGAAATGCACGTCGGAGATCCAGACCGTGCGGAACCGAAGCGGGTCACGGCGGTTCAGGGGAGTACCGGAACGGAGGATCGGCGGACGCCGGTTATCGGCGCGTGACGACGGTGACGTGGGTCGAACGCGACGCCGCGATCCGACCGGCCGACGCAAACGGCCTTCGGTTTTCTTGGCGGGCGACGTTGCCGTGCTCGGTTGGACGGATGTGACTGACATATCGTTTTTCATTCCTGTTTGCCGCACGAACTATGCATGCAGGACGTTAAGGTTTTTTGACGAAAACCGGACGAAAATGTCACGTGGTTGTCATATCCGGGTGTTTCAATTCAATGACAATAATTTCATGCATAACAAACCGAATAATCACGAGCTTCCGCACGCGTGGGTCTGGGCAAGAAACTGCTGTTGAGCATGACCGATGCCGGACGTATCGCGCGCGCCGCCGGGTACTCCGTGGCCGGGCTGCGCGCGGCGCTGCGTCGCGAATCGGCTTTCCGTCAGGAGGTGATGTTGTTTGTCGTGTTCGCGCCGCTGGGAGCGTGGCTTGGCCGGGACGGCGTGGAGCGTGCATTGCTGATTGGAAGTCTGATGATCGTGCTGATCGTCGAGTTGCTCAATTCCGCGCTCGAGGCCGCCGTCGACCGCATCAGCAAAAAGGATCACAAGCTCTCGGGCCGGGCCAAGGACATGGGTTCGGCCGCCGTGTATATTTCCCTGGCGCTGGTGATTTTGACCTGGTCGTCCGTGCTGACTGACCGTTACATCTGAAAAGGCGGCATCCGTTTACCCAGAGGAGCGTCGTGACTGCTAGAATGTGAACATGAATTTTACCGTCTTTCGAAATCTTCTCATGCGCTGCCGCTGGTCCGCGGGAGTTCCGTGGCGCTAGAGCGGACACTGCGCCTTGTGCCCTCGGTCGCCACGGCGATGCGCCGCACGGCGGGGTCGCAGACCGTGGCGGCGGTCGATCTCGGTTCCAACAGTTTTCACATGATCGTGGCGCGCGTGGTGCATGGCCAGTTACACGTCATGGATCGTCTTCAGGAGACGGTGCGACTCGGTGCCGGGTTGGACGAGCAAGGTCGTTTGTCCAAGGAAGCCCAACGGCGCGCGCTCGATTGCCTGGAACGTTTCGGCGAGCGATTGCGCGACATGCGTGCCGGCACGATGCGCGCGGTCGGGACCAACACCCTGCGCCGGGCGCGCAATGCCCAGAAATTCCTGCGTCGCGCGCGGCTGGCGCTCGGCCATCCGATCGAGGTTATTTCGGGACGTGAAGAAGCTCGATTGATCTATCAGGGCGTGGCGCGGGAACTCGCCGACG
The DNA here is from genome assembly GCA_035456865.1 of Sulfuricaulis sp. Classification (GTDB taxonomy): domain Bacteria; phylum Pseudomonadota; class Gammaproteobacteria; order Acidiferrobacterales; family Sulfurifustaceae; genus Sulfuricaulis. The sequence continues at coordinate 9,980 of DATICK010000271.1, read as the reverse complement.
AGGGCACACGCCTGGTGCTGGACGTCGGCGGTGGCAGCACCGAACTAATTCTGGGCGAACGCTCCGAGCCCAAATCGATGGAAAGTCTTTATATGGGTTGCGTGAGCCTCAGCCGGCAATATTTCCCGAAGGGCAAGATCACCGAAAAGGCCATGCGTCGAGCCGAGACGGCGGCGCGGTTGGAACTGGCGCCCGTCGAGGCCCAGTTTCGGCAAGGCTGGCAACGCGTCTACGGTTCTTCCGGGACCATCCGCGCCGTCGGCGCCGTCGCGCAAGCGTGCGGCTGGACGAACGACGACGATATTTCCCCCGAAGTCATCGGGCGGTTACGCGAAACGTTGATCAGCGCCGGCCATGTCGACGCTCTCGATCTGCCGGGGCTCAGCGCCGACCGGGCGCCGGTGCTACCCGGCGGCGTCGCGATTCTGCGCGCCGCATTCGAGGCGCTCGGCATCGAACACATGCACATCGCCAGCGCCGCCCTGCGTGAGGGGCTGCTCTATGACTTATTGGGACGTCTGCGTCATGAAGATGCGCGCGAACAAACCCTGCGTGCTCTCACCGCCCGTTTTCACGTGGACAAGCCGCAGGCCGAGCGCGTCGAACGCACGGCACGCGCCTGTTTCGAACAGGTGGCGAAACACTGGAAACTCGTTCCGGAGGACGTCGAGGCATTGTCCCTGGCGGCGCGTCTGCACGAAATCGGTCTCGCCGTCGCGCATAGCGGGTATCACAAGCATGGCGCCTATCTGGCGCGCTATTCCGATTTGCCGGGGTTTTCTAGCACCGAGCAGCATTTGCTGGCATTGCTCATTCGCGCACACCGGCGCAAGTTTCCCGCGGAGGAGTTCGCAACATTACCGAAGGGTCAGGCGAAAAAAGCCCGCCGGCTGGGGATACTCTTGCGTTTCGCGGTGCTGCTGCACCGGCGGCGTAGCGACGCTTTGCTGCCAGCGTTCCGACTTATCGCCAAGAAACGCACGATCGATGTTCGATTTCCGCGCGGGTGGCTCACCAAGAACCCGCTCACACGCGCCGACCTCGCGCTCGAAGCCGGTTATCTCAAGATGGCGCGGACGCGGCTGCGTTTCGAGTGACCCGAATTCAGGGGTTTTCGGCCAGCTCGCGCAGCAGGTTGACCTGGGCGGAAGCCGGTTCTTGGCCGCCAGGCAAGAGGCGCCGGTAACTACTGTCGCTTAGCAACTCCCACACCTGAGTTTTGGCTTAACATGCAGCAGTCGTATGACCTGCGCCGAACACGCAGAACTTTCGGTAAACGCATCGAGCGACAGGTTTCCCAGCGCGCGGCTGAATCCATCACTTGTCCAATTGATCAAACAGGGAGAATTCTAAGCCTTCAATCACACTAATAATCCGGACACCCATCCCGTGAATTTTAATTCTCAAGAAATTTCCGCCAACTGCTCGAGCAGGGTGTCCTGAGCCGATACCGGTTCCTGGTCCTGCGGCGCGAGTCGCCGGTAACTGCCGTCGCTTAGCAACTCCCACGCCTGGGTATTGTCCGCCAGATAGACCGCCAGCGCTTCCTTATATACCCGCTCACGCAGCGATTTGTTCTCGATCGGGAAGGCGGTTTCGACGCGGCGGAAAAAGTTGCGGTCCATCCAGTCGGCACTTGCCATCCACATCTCCTGATTCCCGTCGTTCTGGAACCAATAGACGCGGGTGTGCTCGAGAAATCTGCCGATAACGGAGCGCACGCGGATGTTCTCCGAGACGCCTGGTACGCCCGGTCGCAAGCAGCAGATGCCGCGCACAATGAGGTCGATATTGACTCCCGCCTGCGAGGCCGCGTAGAGGGCCTGTATGATCTGTGACCCCACCAGCGCGTTCATTTTGGCGATGATGCGCGCCGGTTTGCCGGCACGCGCGTGCCCGGCCTCCCGTTCGATTTTTTCCAGCAGCGATTTATGCAGGGTGAAAGGCGACTGCACCAGTTTCTGCAGCTTGCTGGCGCGGCCGATGCTGGTGAGCTGCAAGAACAGCTTGTGCACGTCGTCGCCTATCGCCTCGTCGCAGGTGAGCAGGCCGAAATCGGTGTAAAGGCGGGCGGTACGGTCATGATAGTTGCCCGTTCCGAGGTGCACGTAGTGGCGCAGGCGCGTGCGCTCGCGCCGCACTACCAGGGTCATCTTGGCGTGCGTTTTGAAACCGACCACGCCGTATACCACATGGGCGCCGGCTTCCTGCAGCAGCGTCGCCAGGCTGATGTTGGCTTCTTCATCGAAGCGGGCGCGCAGCTCGATCACGACCGTGACTTCCTTGCCGGCGCGCGCCGCCTCGATCAGGGCATCCACCATGGCCGAGTTCGGTCCGGTGCGGTATAGCGTTTGCTTGATGGCCAGGACACCGGGATCGGCGGCGGCCTGGCGCACGAAATCAATCACCGGAACGAACGACTCAAAAGGATGATGCAGCAGGACGTCTCCCTGGCGGATGACCTCGAACAGGTTTTTGTTGCGCACGAGTTTTTTCGGGAAACCGGGAGTGAAGGCGGGGTACTTCAGGTCCGGCCGATCCACCAGATCGTAGATGGCGAGCAGGCGGCTGAAATTCACCGGACCGTTGACCTGGTAGAGGGTTTCTTCGGTTAGCTCGAACTTGTTCATCAGGTAGCCGGCCATGTCCGGCGGACAATTGTCGGCGACCTCCAGGCGCACGGTGTCTCCGTAGCGGCGCGACGGCAATTCGCCTTCGACCGCGCGCAGCAGGTCATCCACTTCTTCGTCGTCCACGAACAGTTCGCTGTTGCGGGTGACCCGGAACTGATAACAACCGGTAACTTCCATTCCCGGAAACAGATCGTTGACATGGGTATGGATGATCGAAGACAGGAACACGAAGTCATGGGGCCCGGCTGAACATTCCTTGGGCAGTGGAATCAGGCGCGGAAGCGCGCGCGGCGCCTGCACCACGGCGACACCGCCCCGGCGGCCGAATGCATCGACCCCACGGAGCGAAATGATGAAGTTGAGGCTTTTGTTCAGAATCCGCGGGAAGGGATGCGACGGATCGAGACCGAGCGGGCTCAATACCGGCAGCAGCTCGTGTTCGAAGTAGTGTCTGACCCAGGCTTCCTGTTCCGCGTTCCACTCGGTGCGCCGCACGAAGCGGATGTTTTGCCGCGCCAGCTCGGGAATGAGCAGCTCATTGAGCGTATGGTATTGATCTTCCACCAGCCGGTGGGCGGCAGCATTGATTTGCTTCAACACCTCCTGCGGCAGCAGGTTATCCGGCCCGGCCTGCACCGATCCCGAAACGACTTGTTCGTGCAGACGCGCCACCCGGATTTCGAAAAACTCATCGAGGTTGGTGCTGGAAATGCACATGAACTTGAGCCGCTCCAGCAGCGGTGTGGTCGCATCCTTGGCCTGTTCCAATACCCGCCGGTTGAACTCGAGCAGACTGAGCTCCCGGTTGAGATATAGTTCCGGCGACCGCAGATCTTCCGACGGTTTGATTTCGGCAATATTCATGGGTTGGCCAAAAGGGAGCACGAAATATTACAGACAAATTACGTCAGTAGTATGACACTTATGTGACGGCGTTGCAGGGATGCCCCCGGATTGCGCCGGACCGCAACCGGTTTGCGCCGTTTCAGGCGGATTTATCGGCCTTACTCTGCGTTTCGATGTCGCGCCGCACCTCATCCATGTCGAGCGCTTTGGCCTTCTCGATAACCTGGTCGAGGGCGGAGGCAGGCAGTGCGCCGGGCTGCGCGAAGATGATGATCTTCTCGCGGAAGATCATCAGGGTGGGAATCGAGCGAATCTGGAAGTAACCGGCCAGCGCCTGTTGTTCCTCGGTATTGACCTTGGCGAACACGACATCCGGGTATTTTTCGGATGCGGCTTCATAGGCCGGCGCAAATGAGCGACACGGACCGCACCACGGCGCCCAGAAGTCCACGATGACCAAGTTATTTTCACTGACGATCTGATGCAGATTTTCCTGTGTTACATCAACGGTTGCCACTTTGCCTCCCGCGGGCATCGGGTGAATGCCCATGAAGATTTAGGTTAAAAAATATTATACCGCCAACACACGACGGTATTCGATTGTTGATGTGGGGCTTAAACAGGCAAAATCAAGCTAGTGGTTGCCGCAAAGATGGAGCACTAAAAGCGCGGATTCCGGCGAGCGGACCTTGGGCGAACGGAGAAAGGTGCGCGTGACGATATCTGTCACTGTCGTGATTTAGGCGCCATCCCGCACCCATGCAGGCGCGATGTCCGGTGTTATCCGTGAGTCAGGAATTGACCTTGCCCAGGATTTCTTTTTCCACCTGGTCAAGACTGGTATGACGCACGTCTTTGCCCTTGACCAGATAAATGATGTATTCGCAGATGTTGCTTGAATGATCGCCGATGCGCTCGAGCGCCCGTGCCGCCCAGATGACGTTGAGCATGCGTGAGATCGTGCGCGGATCTTCCATCATGTAGGTGATAAGCTGGCGCATGGTGCCGTCGTATTTCTGGTCAACCTTCTGGTCCTCGCGTGCCACGCGCAACGCTGCCTCGATATCGAGGCGGGCAAAGGCATCGAGCGCGTCGTGCAGCATGTGGCGCACGTAGCCGCCCAGCGCTTGGATCTCGGCGTAATTGTTTTTGGGACGTTCCTCGCCCGCGAGCCGCACGGCCATGCGCGCGATTTTCTCGGCTTCGTCGCCGATGCGCTCGAGATCGGTAATGGTCTTGATGACAGCCACCACCAGCCGCAGGTCGCTCGCGGTCGGCTGCCGGCGGGCGATAATCTGGCTGCATTCCTCGTCAATGGTCACTTCCAGCTTGTTGACCTGAGTGTCGTTCATGATCACGGCTTCGCCTTGCGCGGTGTCGCCCTTGATGAGAGCATCCATGGCATGCTCAATCTGTTGCTCGACGAGGCCGCCCATCTGCAACACGCGCGAACGTATGTCCTCAAGCTCGGTATTGAACTGGCGGGAAATGTGCGTGTGCATCTGTTCCATGGCGTGATTCCTCGCGAGCGGCGCGGCTTAGCCGTAGCGCCCGGTAATATAGTCTTCCGTCTGTTTCTTTGACGGATTGGTGAAGATGGTGTTGGTGCCGCCGAACTCCACCAGCTCACCCAGGTACATGAAGGCCGTGAAATCGGAGACGCGCGCGGCCTGCTGCATGTTGTGCGTGACGATGACGATAGTATAGTTCTTTTTGAGTTCGTATATCAGTTCCTCGATCTTCAGGGTCGAGATCGGGTCCAGCGCCGAGGCCGGCTCATCGAGCAGCATTACCTCCGGTTTCACGGCGACGGCGCGGGCGATGCACAGTCGCTGCTGCTGGCCGCCGGACAGGCTCATGCCGCTTTGGCGCAGCTTGTCCTTGACCTCGTCCCACAGGGCCGCCTGCTGCAGCGCCCATTCCACCCGGTCGTCCATTTCCGAACGCGAGAGTTTTTCATACAGGCGCACGCCGAAGGCAATGTTCTCGTAAATCGACATGGGGAACGGCGTCGGCTTCTGGAACACCATGCCGACGCGCGCGCGCAGGCGGAAGAGGTCCGTGCGCGGCGACAGCACGTTCTCGCCGTCGAGCAGTATCTCGCCGGTGGCGCGCTGACCGGGATAGAGTTCGTACATGCGGTTGAAGGAGCGCAGCAGCGTGGATTTTCCGCAGCCGGAGGGTCCGATGAAGGCCGTGACCATATTTGTGGCGACATCCAGGCTGACGTCCTTCAGCGCCGTAAACTTGCCGTAAAAGAAGCTTAGGTTGCGCACCTGAATCTTGCTTTCGGCGTTCAGAACGGAAGACGTATCGTCCATCATTCAGTGCTCCATCCTGGCCTTGCGCGACAGAGTGCGCGCGACGATGCTCAAGGCCAGCACGCTCAAGGTGATAAGCAACGCGCCGGCCCAGGCCAACGCGTGCCATTCCTTATATGGACTCATGGCAAATTGGAAAATCACTACCGGCAGGTTGGCCATGGGCTGCATCAGGTTGGTGCTCCAGAACTGGTTATTGAGGGCCGTGAACAGGAGCGGCGCGGTTTCGCCGGCAATCCGCGCAATGGCTAGCAGCACGCCCGTGAGAATGCCGGACAGGGCGGCACGATAGGCCACGAGTGAGATCATTTTCCATCGCGGTGCCCCGAGAGCCAGTGCCGCCTCGCGCAGGGTGTTCGGTACCAGGCGCAGCATTTCCTCGGTCGTGCGGATCACCACCGGCAGCATGATGATTGCGAGCGCAAGCGCGCCTGCCAGCGCCGAGAAGTGGCCGAGACTGACTACCACCATTTCATAGACGAACAGCCCGATGATGATCGAGGGCGCGGACAGCAGAATGTCATTGATGAAGCGGATGACGCTGGCGACGAACGTGCGGCCGCCGTATTCCGCCAGATAGGTGCCCGCGAGTATGCCGATCGGCGTGCCGATCGCGGTGGCCAGGCCGACCATGATGAGACTGCCGACGATCGCGTTGGCGAGTCCGCCGGCGCTCCCGGGCGCCGGCGTATTTTGCTGAAACATGCTCAAGTCGAATGCCGAAAATCCGTAGCTGAACGTGGTCCACAGGATCCAGAAAAGCCAGAAGAGGCCAAAAGCGGTAGCCAACACCGAACCCGAAAGGCTCACGATATTGACGGTACGTCGTCGGAAATAACGCCAGTCCATAGCGGTCGAGCTTCTCATGTTTTGACGCTCTCGCGTGATTCCAGGCTCAGAAGCATGAACTTCGCCAAAGAAAGCACGATGAACGTGATCAGAAACAGCACCAGTCCCAGCGCAATCAGGGATGAAGTGTGCATGTCGCCCACGGCCTCGGTGAATTCGTTTGCCAGCGTCGAGGCGATGGAGTTGCCCGGCTCGAACAGCGAGAGGCTCAGCCGGTGGGTGTTGCCGATGACGAAGGTCACGGCCATGGTTTCGCCGAGCGCGCGACCGAGACCCAGGAAGATGCCGCCCACTGCGCCCACACGGGTGTAGGGCAGCACTACGTTCCACACCACTTCCCAGTGCGTGCCGCCCACGGCATAGGCTGATTCCTTGAGGAACTTGGGCGTGGTCGCAAACACATCGCGCATGATGGCGGTAATGAAGGGGATGATCATGATGCCGAGGATGATGCCAGCGGGCAGCATGCCGATGCCGAGCGGCGCGCCTTGGAACAGGATTCCGAAATAGGCCGTCCCGCCGAAGTGATCCTGCAGCCAGGGTTGAACGTGCTGCGACATGACCGGGGCGAACACAAACAGGCCCCACATGCCGTAGATAATGCTCGGAATGGCGGCCAGCAATTCGATCGCCGTGCCGATGGGGCGTCGCAGCCAGTATGGCGCAACTTCCGTAAGAAACAGCGCAATGCCGAAGCTGATCGGCACGGCGATTAACAGGGCAATCAAGGAACTCACCAGCGTGCCATAAATTGGCACGAGCGCACCGAAACGCTCGGTGACCGGGTTCCATTCGTCGGTAACGAGAAATTTCGGGCCGAAAGCCGTCAGCGCCTGCCAGCCACCGATAAACAACGAAACAATGATGCCTACCAGAACCACCAGCACTAACCAGGCCGAGCCCGTGGTCAGGACCTGGAAAATCCGATCCATCATGCGCTGCCGCCCGCTGGCGGTGTCGGTAATGTGTGATCGGCCGCTATTCATGGCATGTCGGGATTTATGAAGAGAAAGCGGGGTCCCGAAGGACCCCGCCACATACAGCCTATATTAAGTGAGGCAAATTCTACTTCTGGACCATGCTGTCGGTCCAGACAGCCTTGCCGCTCGTGTCCTTGATCTCTTTTTTCCACGTTTCTTCGACCAGTTTCACGACGCTGTCCGGCATCGGGACGTAGTCGAGTCCCTCGGCCATCTTGTCGCCGTGGTGATAGGCCCAGTCGAAGAACTTGAGGACTTCCTTGCCGGTCTCGGGTTTTTCCTGTTTCTGGTAGACCAGGATGAAGGTGGCGCCCGTGATCGGCCAGCTCTTTTCGCCGGATTGGTCCGTGAGCATCAGGTTGAAGCCGGGCGTACCTTTCCAGTCGGCGCCCGCGGCCGCTGCCTGGAACGTCTCGCTGTCGGGCTTAACGAAATTGCCGGCCTTGTTCTGCATCTGGGCGTAGGTCATCTTGTTCTGCAGCGCGTAGGCGTACTCGACGTAACCGATGGAGCCATTGAGACGCTGCACGTAGGAAGCGACGCCCTCGTTACCCTTGCCGCTCACGCCGGTCGGCCAGGCGACCGAGGTGTTGTTGCCGATCTTTTCCTTGAACGCGGGGCTGACCTTGGACAGATAGTGGGTGAAGATGAAAGTGGTGCCTGAACCGTCGGCGCGCGCTACCACGGTGATTTTGCCGTTCGGCAGTTTCACGCCCGGGTTTAGCTTCTTGAGCGCCGCGTCATCCCAGTTCGTGATCTTGCCGAGGTAGATGTCGCCGAGCACAGCGCCGGTGAGCTTCAGTTCGCCTGCCTTCACGCCTTCCAGGTTCACGACCGGCACCACGCCGCCCATAACCATGGGGAACTGCATCAGGCCGATTTCGCTGAGTTTTTCCACCGTGAGCGGCGCGTCGGAGGCGCCGAAGTCCACGGTCTTGGCCGTGATCTGCTTGATGCCGCCGCCCGAGCCGATGGACTGGTAGTTCATGCTCGTGCCGGCCTTGGCCTTGTAGGCCTCGGCCCATTTGGCATAAATCGGATAAGGGAAGGTCGCGCCCGCGCCGTTGAGGGTTTCGGTGGCTTGAGCGAGACCGGCGATCATCCCGAGCGCCACCGCGCCGGCTACCGCCGTGTTTTTCAGTTGTCTGGATAAGCTATGCATGATGTATAAGTCTCCGAATATTGAAAAATCGTGATGTGTTGAATGCGGAGCGCATCATGCCAAGGCTATGTGACAGTTGTATGACAGCATTGCTTGTCGCAAACCACGTAAAATTCAGGGATTCGCACGTACGAGAGTCGTTGAGCTCCTGAATGTGTCAACTGCCGGATGACGCGGCGGGGGGGCAGGGCAGCATTCGGCGTAGGTCGGGACTCCTGATTTGCGCTCATACCAGACGCGGGTGCGGTTGACGATTTTCACCACCGAGAGCATGACCGGCAGCTCGATGAGCATGCCCACGACGGTGGGGAGCACCACGTTGCCGGCAACGTGTCCCTATCGAAGTGTTGGCGACGAGTTATCTCTGTCGAGTTCCTTGACGACAAGGCACAGGAATTCGTCGCCCGGGTGTCCACCCGCCACGACGAGATGCGCGGTCAGCGCGGTTTCGGTCGCGCTCACACCCAGATATTCAGCTCATGCCCCTGCCGCACGCGGAAGACGCGACCCCGACGGTCGCGGCTAGGCGTATGAAAATGACGACATGAAGATTGCCGATCAGGTTCTAACTGCCGGAAGCCAAGTCCTGGGCGCTGATCTTCCCGCCGCGCCGGGATTCAAACCAGTTGCCGAGAAGGAAACCGCCCCCCGCCATGCCGGCCAGCAGCAGCAGCCACAGCCAGGTCGGCAAACCGGTCAGCCCGGAGAGAGTCTGGCCCGCCGGCCCCTTGCCCGTCTGGTATATCGGCTCCAGCGCGTCGTACGACACGGCGAATACCGTCATGCCTATCATCATGCCGAGCATGAAGAACAGGGCGTCGAGACGGCCGGCGAACAGGCCGACCACGGAGGTGCCGGGGCAGTACCCGCCGATGGCCATTCCCGCGCCCAGCAGTGCGCCGCCCAACGCCATGGCCCAGAAGAACATGGTGGGGATTTTCAGGGCGTCGAAGCGCAGCCAGCCGGCCACGTCGAACAGCCACAAGCCGATCGCCGCCACGACGATGGCGGTGAACATAACCCGGAACACGGTCCAGTCGCGCAGCGCGAATTGGGCGGTTAGCTTGCGCGGGCTGCTGAGTCCCGCGGACTCGATGAAATAGCCGAACAGGACGCCGGCCAGCACAAGAACCAGAAAGCCAGGATTTTCGAGTGGAAAGTTCATTGCCAGATCCTCCCTGCCAGGGCC